>CAZNZH010000075.1:0-12425 GCA_964577445.1 uncultured Myxococcales bacterium | reverse complement strand
CCATCGGCGGGGGGGGGCCCGGCACGGGGCTCGCGGCCTCGCAGCCCCACGCGAGGATCGCCAGGGTGGCGGCCGCTGCGGCTCGCGCTCGTGGGGGTGTTCTCCGCTGCTGACTTTGACCGCGTCCCATGCGCCTCGGTACACTCTGGATGGCGTCGACACCTTGGTTACGCGGTCAGGCCGCTCGGCGCCACCCTCAGCTCCACGGCCACGCCTTGGAGAGCAAAGACCCAGCTCAGGCGGCCGTCATTGAGCCACAATCGATTCGAACTGACCATTCGCTGGTTCCCCGCCGCTTGCTTGGGCGCGCTGGCGCTGCTCAGCGCAGGTTGCGACGGCGACGGCGGTGGCACCCAGGTGACGCCGCCTCAGTGCGCGGTCGCCGCCGACTGCGACGGCCGCCTCAAGGCCAGCGGGTTCGTTCCCGCGTGCACCACGGTGTCCTGCAACGGGGGCGTCTGCGAGTTCTCCGGCGCGGAAAAGCAGGGCCAGCCCTGCGATGACGGTCAGGGGTGCACCGAACAGGACGCCTGTCTCGCGCGCCAGTGCGTCGGCATCGCCACGGTCTGCGACGACCAGGACCCGTGCACGGCGGATCGCTGCGATGGGCCGACCGGCCAGTGCGTGTTCAGCATCGCCAGCGGGAACTCCTGCGACGACGGCATCGCGTGCACGGACAACGACCGCTGCGCCGCCGACGGGGCCTGCCACGGTGTGCCCACGGACGCGTGTGAGTGCCGCGACGACTTCGACTGTGACGCCGCGCTCAGCACCGATCTGTGCGACGGGCCGCTCGGCTGTACGCCGGACTACCGCTGTGACGTCCAGCCCGAAAACCGGGTCGTGTGTGACGCGTCCGGCGACTCGACTTGTCTCGAGGCGGTCTGCCAACCGGCCACCGGCGGCTGCGACCTGACGGCGCGAAACGATGGGGTCGCGTGTGCGGGCGGGGCCAACGCGTGCGTCGTGGAGGGGACCTGCAGCGCCGGGGCGTGCGTGGGCCCGCCGCGGGACTGCAGCGACGGCAACCCGTGCACCTTGGACTCGTGCGACGCGTCGCTGGCGCCGGGCGAGGTCTGCGTCCACACGCCGGTGGGCGGGAACTGTAATGACGGCGACCCTTGCACGGTCAACGACGTATGCCAGCTCGGGGCGTGCGCGGGCAGCGCGAAGATCTGCGACGACCAGAACGCGTGTACGGCGGACACATGCGACGCGGCGACCGGGCAGTGCTTGCACGCGAACATCCTCGGCCCCTGCGACGACGGCGTGCCCTGCACCGCCGACGACACCTGCGGCAGCGCCGTGCTCGATGGCGACACCGAGCCGCAGCCGAGCGGCGTGTGCGGCGGGCTGCCCGTGTCCTGCGACGACGACAACGTGTGCACGAGCGACGCGTGCCTGAACGCCGCCGGGCAGGCCCTGTGCCAGCATCTCCCGGCGCCGGGTCCGTGCGAGGACGGGGACGCGTGCTCGGTCGACGACTTCTGCCTCGGCGGGACATGCAGCCCGGGCACCATGGTCTGCGAGTGCGCGGAGGACGCCGACTGCGACCCCATCACCCTCGCCGACCCGTGCCCGGGCGAGCGCGCCTGCGACAGCTCGGTCTTTCCCCACGTCTGCGCGGTGATCTCGGGCTCCGCGGTCGTCTGCTCCCAGCCCGCCGAGCCCTGCGAGGTGGCCACCTGCGTCCCGGCGACCGGCGCCTGCGAGACCGAGACCCTCGCCGACGGCAAGCCCTGTGACGACGGCGACGCCTGCACGACGGGCTCGCTGTGTGTCGAGAAGATCTGCGTCGCCCAAGGGGTGGTCGACTGCGACGACGACGACGACTGCACCTCCGACGTCTGCGACGACGGCGTGTGCCTGTCCGTCCCGCTGGACCAGGGCGGCGTGCTGCTGGCGGCCGACTTCGACTCGGGCCTGCCGCCGGGCTGGACCGCGACCACCACGTCGCAGGCGGCGGCCGCGTGGGCCGTCTCGGCGGACTTCACCCCGAACGCGTCAGGCCTTGGCGTCGTCGCGACGGGCGTCGGCGGGCAGTACGGCGGCCCGGTCGAGGCGACCCTGACCAGCCCCGAGTTCGTCCCGCGCGGCGCCCAGATAACGCTGGACGTGATGACCCGCGTGCAGGTCGCTCAACCCGGCTGCGGCACCGACAAGCTGGTCATCGCCGCCAGCTCGTACGGCCAGGTCATCCCGCTGCTCCAGGTCTGCGCGACCGAGGCGACGTGGACGCTGCACCACCTGGATCTGAAGGATTTTCGCGACCGCCCGACCCGCCTGGTCATCACATTTCAGGCCGACGCGACGGTCAACGCCGGCTTCGGCGCCGCCATCGACGACGTCCTCGCCGAGGGCCTGTATCTCTGCGACGACGCCGACGCCTGCACGACCGCTGACCGATGCGCGTCGGGCGTCTGCGAGGGCGCTCCGACCGTCTGCGATGATGACGACCCCTGCACCAACGATAGCTGTAACCACGTCACCGGGGCCTGCGTCTTTCAGCCCGCGCCGGCCTGCGCCTGCACATTGGACAGCGACTGCCCGCCCGCCGGCCCCTGCGTGAGCCGACAATGCGGCGCCGCCGGTGTGTGCGTAGACACCCTGCTGACCGGCGCGTGCAGCGATGGCAGCGTGTGCACCCACGGCGACACCTGCGACGAGGGCGTCTGCGTCGGCACGCCGGTGTCGTGCGCAGACTCGAACCCTTGCACCATCGACTCCTGCGACAAGCTCAGCGGCTGCGTCCACGCGCCCGCCGACGGGCCGGCCTGCGACGACGGCGATCCCTGCACGGTGGCCGACGCTTGCGCAGCCGGCGCCTGCGTCGGAGCGCCCAAGCCCTGCGACAGCGGCGACGAGTGCACGATCGGGTCCTGCGCCGGCGGGGCGTGCAGCTACCAACCGCTGCACGACGGCCAGAAGGTCTACGAGGCGAAATTCGACGGGGTCCAACCGGGCACGCTGCCGGCGGGATTCGTCGTGGGACCGGGGCCCCCCGGCTTCGGTTGGGCCGCCGCCACCGGGCCCGTGGTCTCGCCGCCCAACGCGCTGGCTGCGCTCTTGCCGGCGTCCTGGACCTCGGCGCTGTTGAGCGTGAGCAGCCCGACCTTCGCGGTCCCCGACGACGGTGGGCATCTCAGCGTGGCCGTCCGCGCGGTGCTCGCCGACTCGTCTTGCTCAGCCGACGTCCTCCGCGTCGTCATCGACGGGGACGTCGTCGCCGAGATCTGCGATGACACCACAGGTTTTGAGACCCTTCAGGTCGATCTGTTGCCCTACGCCGGCCAGAGCGTGGACGTACGCTTCGAGCTCACGCTCGGTCCGGGAGCCGGTTCGGACGCGAGCCTTCGTGTGGACGACATGAAAGTAACCGGCCGATATCTGTGCGACGACGCGAAGGCGTGCACGACGGCCGACGCGTGCGTCCTCGGGGTCTGCACGGGAACGGTCGTGCCGGACTGCCCGTGATGCCCTCCCCCCAATAAGAGGTGTCGCGCGTGCGAGCGCGGCGCGCCGTCTGAGGCGTTGTCATCGCGGCGATTTCGCGGTGAGCCGCCAATATGTGTAAACATCCAGTCCGTCACGTCGGGCTTGAGCCCGCCCCATGGCGACCCCTATACTCCGCGCTCTCCTCGCGCGATCCGGAGTGCCCGTCTGATGCAACGCCGAGACCTCGCTTTTTCCGTCGCGGTGCTGGTGGTCGCGTTCACCGCTTCCGCCTGTACCTCCGTCAAATTGAAGCAGTTGGGGGAGGCGGGCGACCCCTGCACCACGACGGATGAGTGCGAGTCGGGGTTGGTCTGCTCGCAGCAGCTCTGCGTGTCGGAGGGCGGTGACGCCGCCTCCGATACGCTCGCTGACGCCGTCGCCGATATCATCGACGCCGGCGACGCACCCGACGCGGACGCGCTGGCAGAGCTCCCGGACGCGGACGCGGAGGTCGCCCAGCCGGACGCGGACGCGGACACGGCGGTCGACGCGGATGCCGACGCGGAGGTCGACGCCGACGCCGACGCCGACGCGGAGGTCGACGCGGACGCGGACGCGGACAGTGTCGACGTGCCAGACCTGACGCCCGAGATCGAGGTCGTCGTCACGCCGGATGTTGAGCCGGAGATGCCGGACGCCGACGCCGACGCCGACGCCGACGCGGAGGTCGAAGTCGACGCCGGCCCGGTCGGCCCACCCGGGCTCGGCAAGGTCTGCACGGGCGCGTGCGCCGTCGGCTTGGTCTGCGTGCCGAAGCTCGACGGCAACGCCACCTGCGAGCTCTTCCCCGGCGGCGTCTGCAAGGTCTGCGACAAGGACGTGGACTGCCCCGTGGCGGGCGCCAAGTGTCTGAGCTTCCCTTCGGGCGGCAAGTTCTGCGGCAGCCCGTGCGGCTCGAACACCGACTGCCTCAGCGGCTTCGTCTGCACGGGCAACCAGTGCCGGCCCGACACCGCGAGCTGCGAGTGCACCCTCGAGCTCGTCGGCTTCAGCCTGGGCTGCGTCAACCAGAACGAGGATGGCGTCTGCCGTGGCTCGATCCAGTGTCAGCTCGACGGGTGGTCGAAGTGCTCGGCGCAGCCGCCTTCACCGGAGCGCTGCGACAACATCGACAACGACTGCAACGGCATCACCGACGAGATCGGGTTCTATCTCGAGAAGGGCAAGCTGCTGAAGGTCGGCGTGCCCTGCGGTATCGGCGCGTGCAAAAACGGTGAGGTCATCTGCGCGCCCGACGGCACGGGCACCTGCTCGACCAACCTGCTCGCGACGCCGGAGAGCTGCGCCGACAACATCGACAACAACTGCGACGGCAGGGTCAACGAGAACTGCGCGTCGAAGGACTTCGACGGAGACGGCGTGCTCAACAAGGACGACTGCCGTCCCTACGACAGCGCCTATCACGCGGGCGCTCCCGAGTCCTGCTGCCCCACCGGCGTCGCCGAGGTCGACTGCGACAAGAACTGCGACGGCATCACGACGCCGTGTCAGGCGTGCGACACCGACTTCGACGGGTTCTGTCCGCCTCAAGACTGCGACGACACCGACCCGACGGTGTACCCGGGCGCTCCGGACAAGTGCAACGACGGCATCGACCAGGACTGCGTCGGCGGCGATCTGCTCTGCAGCCCCGCCCAGGACGGCGACAAGGACGGCTACATCCCGCCGGGCGACTGCAACGACTCGAACCCGGCGATTTACCCAGGCGCGCCCGAGCTCTGCGACAACCTGGACAACGACTGCGACGGGCTGACCGACGAGGGAAATCCGCAGGCGGGGCAGCCCTGCGGCACCGGGAGCGAGTATTGCCAATCGGGCATCATGGTCTGCACCCACTACGGGGTGGGCGCCGCCATCCAGTGCCAGGGCGCGATCCTCAGCTCCGAGGAGCTGTGCGACGGCATCGACAACAACTGCAACGGGATGACCGACGAGATCTTCACCGAGCTGGGCAAGGCCTGTGACGGCCCCGACGTCGACTCGTGCAAGAACGGGATCACCGAGTGTCTGCCGGATGGTTCCGGCACCTACTGCCCCAGCGAGTCGATCACGAACATCGTCGAGATCTGTAACGACCTCGACGATGACTGCGACGGCGCGACGGATGAGTTCGCGGGTCCGCTGGTGGACCTCGACGTTGACTGCTCCACGGTCGCCCAGGGCGACTGCGACGACTTCCGCGCCGAGGTGCATCCGGGTGCGAAGGAGCCGTGCTGCGATCCCGCGCTCGGCGCGGCCGGCGCCACGATCTGCGACCTCAACTGCGACAAGGTCGTCGCGCCCTGTCAGTTCGACGCCGACGCCGATGGGTACACGGTCGCGCAGGGCGACTGCGACGACAACGACAGCCGGGTGTATCCGGGGGCCCCGGAGAAGTGCGGCGACGGCATCGACCAGGACTGCGTGGGCGGTGACCTGCCGTGCGCGGGCTTGGTGGACAACGACTTCGACGGATTCCACTCGGGCATCGACTGCAACGACAACAACAACAAGGTGAACCCGTGGGCCAACGAGGTCTGCAACTTCATCGATGACAACTGCAACGGGATCATCGACGAGGGCAACCCCACCGGGAAGATCGGCCCCTGTGGCCCGGACGTGCCGGAGTGCGACCCGGGGGTGTGGGTGTGCATCCACGACCCGAAGACGTCGACGGTGCAGGTGACCTGCGTCACCAGTAAGTTCCAGGCGCCGGAGCTGTGCAACGGGCTCGACGACGACTGCGATGGCGAGGTGGACGAGACGTTCTTCGATCTCGGGCTGCCCTGCGACGGGCCGGACGACGACATGTGCGAAAACGGTGTCTTGGTCTGTAACGACGTCGGCGACGGGCTGAAGTGCGGGCCGGAGTCCGTGGAGAACGTGGTCGAGCTTTGCGACATCATCGACAACGACTGCAACGGGCTGACCGACGAGGGGCTCGAGTGGGAGGGGACGCCTTTAGGCGGCATGTGCGACGGGACGGGGGAGTGCGGCGCTGGCTTCGTGATCTGCAATTTCGTCGCCGGGACGACCTGTTCGACGAACCCCGATGGGCCGTTTTCCCAGGCGACGCCCGAGAAATGTAACGGGCTGGACGATGACTGCGACGGGCTGACCGACGAGGACTTCCTGTACGAGGGCGTGCCTGTGGGCGGTCCCTGCCACGGGATAGGCAAGTGCGGTCTCGGCGTGGTCGAGTGCGCGGAGGTGTCGGGCGCCACGTGCTCGACGAACCCGAACGGGTCGGCGTCGGAGGCCGTCCCCGAGGTCTGCAACGGCGAAGACGATGACTGTGACTTCCACATCGACGAGGGGCTGTCTCAAGCGGACAGCACCTGCCCGGTGGTGGGCGTGTGCGAGGGCGTGCCGGGCTTGGCCAAGTGCCAGGGCGCGAAGTGGATCTGCGACTTCTCGAAGGTCCCGAACTACGAAGCGAACGAGGTGCTCTGCGACGGCCTCGACAACGACTGCGATGGTCAGACCGACGAGATCTGGCCGCTGGGTCAGCCCTGCGACGGAGCCGACAGCGACCAGTGCGCGAACGGGACGTGGACCTGCGCCCCGTCAAAGCAGGACGCGGTCTGCATCAACGAGACCATCGAGAACATCCCGGAGATCTGTAACGGCGTGGACGACGACTGCGACGGCGAGACCGACGATGTCCAGTCCGATCCGGGGGGCGCGGGGTGCGCCACCGAGGGCGTGTGCTCGCTCACCGCGGCCATCAAGGTGCACTGCACGCCGGAGGGGTTGGTCTGCGACTACACGGGCATCGCCGGCTACGAGGTGGACGAGACCCTGTGCGACGGCATCGACAATGATTGCGACGGGTTGACGGATGAGGGGCTGACGATTCAGGGCGTCGGGATCGGCGGCCCGTGTGAGGGGCAGGGCTCGTGCTCCCAGGGCGTGGTGCAGTGCCACCCGTTCAAGAAGACGGTGATCTGCTCGACCGAAGCCGGTGGCAAGCACGACCAGACGAAGGCCGAGACGTGCAACGGCAAGGACGACGACTGCGACGGCAAGACCGACGAGGACTTCATGGCGGACGGCATCGTCGTGGGCGAGGTCTGTCAGGCGCCGGGCGTCTGCGGCATGGGCATCGTCGAGTGCGCCGTCGGTGGGAGCGGGGCGGTCTGTTCGAGCGGCATCGGCGGCTCTGAGTACCCGGGATTAAAGGAGAATTGTAACGGCAAGGACGACGACTGCGACGGTGAGACCGATGAGCTGGCCGACCTGGACACCTCGCTCGCGGGCTGCAAGCAAGTCGGGGTCTGCGCGCCGCCTGCGCTCCCCATCGCGTGCATCATGTCGACTTGGGAGTGCGACTACGCGTCGATCCCGAAGTACCAGTCGGTCGAAGTCCTGTGTGACAACCTCGACAACGACTGCGATGGCCTCACCGACGAGGGGCAGCCGGCGAAGGGTTTCCCGTGCGACGGGCCGGACTCCGACAAGTGCGCGCGCGGCACCTGGACCTGTAACGCCGTCGGTAACAACGTCGAGTGCGTCAACGAGACGGTCACCGACATCCAAGAGATCTGTGACGACAAGGACAACGACTGCGACGGCGCTATCGACGAGGGGATGTTGTGGATGGGGATCGAAAAGAACATGCCCTGCGACGGCACCGGGCAGTGTGGGCAAGGCTTCGTGGTCTGCGACCCGGTGTCGAAGCTGGCGACCTGTTCGACGAATCCGAACGGGACGACGCCCCAGGGCACGACTGAGATCTGCAACGGCCTGGACGACGACTGCGATGGCGTGATCGACAACGGCCTGAGTTACCAAGGCCAGCCGATCGGGGCGCCGTGCGTCGGGCTGGGAATCTGCGGCGCGGGCCACGTCGAGTGCGCGGTGGGGGGCGGAGCGCCGACCTGTTCGTCCAATCCCAACGGGTCGAGTCCCGATCCGGCCATCGCGCCCGACGACTGCGACGGAAAGGACAACGACTGCGACGGCAAGACCGACGAGGACTTCGCGCAAGTGGGCTTCGCCTGCGACGGCAACGACACCGACCTCTGCAAGACCGGCACAAAGGCGTGCATCGGCGGCGCGGTGGTGTGCCAAAACGACGTGCAGTGCCCGCCGGGGACCCAGTGCACCGGAGGCTTTGAGCTGGTCTTGGACAAGTGCACATGCTTCGGCGTGAATTGCAGCGCCGCGATCGGGAATAGCTGCAACTCCGCGACATCGTGCCGCTGCGATGGCGGCGCCCCCTGTGTCGCTCCCAAGAAATGTGTCACCGGATTCGGCTGCCAGTAAGGCAACGGCAGCCTGGTGTGCGCCACGGACAACCCGTGCGCGGAGGCGGCGTGTGCGCCGGCGACGGGGTGCTTCGAGTCGCCGAAGGCTGGCCCCTGCGACGACGACAACGAGTGCACCGGGCCCGACGTCTGCTCTGGCACCGCGTGCGTGGGCGCGCCGCTCACCTCCGTGTGCGAGGACGGCGACCTTTGCACGGTGGACGACGCGTGCAGCGGCGGCGTGTGCGCCGGCGGGCCACAAGCGTCATGCGACGACGGCGTGAGCTGCACCAGCATCGACGCGACCTGCCGAGCGTTCTTCGCGGTCGACGACGCGCGCATCGTCGACGGGCAGTTGAGCGCTGGCGGCCTCGGCACGACCGTGACCATCGCCCTGCCTTTTCAGGGTTCGGTGCGCGCCTTCACCCTGGCCAACGCCCGGCACGAGGCCACGGTGACGCTCTGCGCCGATATGGGCACCGTCGTCATGGTCGACGCGCTGGTCGGCGGCGCGGCGCCCAAGGATCTGCTCATCGCCGCCATCGTCGCCCTCGACGCCAGCGTCTTGCCGCTGCCGCCGGCGCAGTTGGCCACCGTGCTCAACGGCGCCATCGACAACGACATCGATCTCGATGGCGCGGGGGGTCCTGGACGCCGCCAGCGCCGCACTCCACATCCGCACGAGCCCCGCGACCCTCAAGTGGCGCCGCGCTCCGCGGCCGCCTGTCAGCGCAGCTCAAGCCGATACGGGACCATCGCCAACACGGGCTCCTGGGCGAGGAGCCCCTGAATCAGCGACGTCGCGCGCAGCAAGTCCAGCGCGATGTTGCCCGGCATGACGCCCAGCAACTGCTTGAGATCCAAGGTCGGGCTGCGCAGGCTAGCCGTGCGCGCCTGCAGCATCTCCATCAGCGACTTCGGCGCAGGGAAGGGCACCAGCTCGACCTCGTCGGGGCTGGTGCCGGCGAGGTAGGCCGCCCGCGCCGCGGCCACGTCGAGCCCGCCGAGCTCGTCCACCAAGCCGTTCGCCTGCGCGTCGCGGCCCGTCCAGATGCGGCCCTGGGCGATGCGATCCACGGCGTCGTACGACATGTGCCGCCCCTTCGCGACGCGGTTGACGAAGGTGTCGTAGGTCGCGCGCATCGTGTGGCGGATGACCTGCCGCTCGCTGTCGGAAAAGCGCGCGTGGGCTGAGAAGAGGCCCGCGTTCTTCCCTCGGCTCAGCACCACGGTGCCCAGGCCCAGCTTCTGGTAGAGGCTGCCCGTGACGAGCTTGCCACCGAAGACCCCGATCGAGCCCGTCAGGGTGGTCGGCTGGGCGACGATCTGCTGCGCGGCGCTGGCGATGTAGTAGCCGCCTGACGCCGCGGTCGACGACAACGAGGCCACGATGGGGCGCTTACCCCCCAGACGCACCAGCGCGCGCCAGATGAGGTCGCTGGCCAGCGCAGACCCGCCTGGGCTGTCGATTCGCAGCACGACAGCCTCAATCGTGTCGTCTCTCGCGATGGCCTCGATGGCCTCCAGCATGTCATCGGCGGCGACGACGCTGCGAGCCGCGAACGGATCGTCCGCCGCTCGCCCCATCTGGATCGGGCCGTCCGCCACCAACAGGGCGACGCGTGTGCGGCCCTCGCTCGTCGCCTGGCGGCGGCGGGTCAGGAGCTGGATCATCCCAAAAAGTGAGCTGATATCCGGGAGATCGAGCGATTTCGGGTAGGCCAGACGTGGGCTGGAGCCCGTGTCGCGTCGAAGGCGCTCCAGGAGATCCGGCCAGTACTCGAGCCCGTCGACCAAGCCCCGCGACCGCGCCTGTTCAGCGGTCAGGAGGCCCTCGTCGAAGGCGGCTTCCACTTGGGGCCGCTTGAGATTGCGTGCCTCGGCGACGTCGTCGAGCAGGGTGGCCCAGATCGAGCCGAGCACCGCGTCCAGCGCTTCTCGCGCGGCGTCGCTCATGTCGTTTCGGGTCAGGGGCTCGACCGCGGACTTGTAGCGCCCGACGGTCTCGATGTCGGCCTCGAGGCCAACGGTCGCCAGCATGTCCTTGAAAAACGTCACCTCAGCGCGCAGGCCGGGCGCCATGAAGCGGCCCTCGGGTGTCAGCAGCACGCCGTCCGCCCCGGCGACGGCGACCAGCGTCGGCACGCTGAGGTCGACCAGGTGGGCCACCACGGACTTGCCCCGCCGTCGCGCACGGCGCACCGCGTCGGCGACGTCTCGCGCCTGGGCGAGGCTCAGGGCCGGCGAGCGCACCTTGAGCAGCAAGGTCCCCACCGACGGGTCGCGCGCCGCGCGGTCCAGCGCGCCGAGCAGCTCGCTGACGACCAGCGTCCGGTCGAAACCGAAAAGATCCCAGGGGTTGGGCGCCTCACCCACGCTGCCGTCCAGACGGAAGACCTCCACCGACTTTGCCGCCGGCGGGACGCGCTTCGCCACCCGCGCGCTGTGCGCAGGCTTCTGCCTCGCGAGCGCCGCCGGCGCCACGACGAGCAATAACGCCACCGCGCCCAGACGGAGGGCTCTCGCGCTGTGGTGGGTCATGTCAGGCGCTCCGTGCTCGTTGCCAATCTGTCCCGTCCGATGGGCAGCCGAACCTCATCGCGCCGTCCGGTATTCCGTGCCGTCCAACAGACGCCTGCGAATTCGCGAGCTTGCGAGCAACTGGAGGGCGGCCTCCCGCTCCTCGGTGGGGACCCCAGACCCCATCGCCCCCGCGCGACCCGCCAGCCGGTACGGATGATAGCCCGTCATGAGATTGACGGTGGCGTCGGGGAGCTGACGCTCCAGCCACCCCAGGACCGGGCGCGCGCAGCAGTCCAGGTGCCCCGGCATGAGGAGGTGTCGGACGATCAGGTGGCCGGACGCCGCCACCAGCGGCAGCAGCGACTGGATTCGCGCGACGTAGCCCTTGACCCCGGCCAGCCGCCGCGCGCATCGGTCGTCGCCGAACTTGTGGTCCGCCACCCAGGTCCCGACGATCCCGCCCAGCGCCTCGACCGCGGCCGGCGTGCTCCACAGGTTGGTGTTCCACACGACGTGGGTGTCCTCGGGGCAGTGCGAGAGCGTCCGCAGCACGAAGAGCAGGCTGGTGTCCGGCGTGCCGCCCACGAAGTTGACGTTGTTCGCCCCCTGGCCGCGCCTCTCGGCGATGCGCGCCGCGAGCGCGCGCGGCGACACCAGCGCGCCGTGAGCCGCCGGCGCGGTGACCGGGCCGAGGTCGCTGCAGAAGGCGCAGCGCATGCTGCAGCCGCTCAGGTAGATGGCGTGGGACGGGACGAGCGCGCGCTCCTCGCCCAGGTGCAGGTACTCTTTGTAGACGCGCCCGCCCACGCCCAGACCGCAAAACCCGAGCTCGCCGGCCATGCGGTCGACGCCGCAGCCCACCGCGCAGACGTCGCAGCTCCGGTAGCGCTCTTCCGCCCACGCGATGGCCGCCACCAAGCGCTCCGGGACGACGCGTGGCTCGCCCGTGACGCGCCCGCCCGTCACTTTCTCGAGTCGGAACGCCCCGTCCAGGGCAGCGTGGACGGGCGCGAGACACGCACCTTCCCGGCCTTGGACTGGCCGCCAAGCTTCTGGCGCTGCTTGTCTTCGTACATCGCCGCGTCCGCGGTCCGCAGCAGCTCGTCGCCCGTCGACCCATCCTCAGGCCAGGTGGCGCCGCCGATGGTTAGCACCGACCGGCGGACCGTGGCCCTTCAG
>CAZNZH010000074.1:5042-12445 GCA_964577445.1 uncultured Myxococcales bacterium | reverse complement strand
CCATGCCGAACCCCGCTCCCACGCCGCGCACCGCGGGCGTCCTGCTGCACCCGACCTCGCTGCCCGGCCCCCACGGGATAGGCGAGCTGGGGGCGGACGCCCGGACCTTCGTCGACTGGCTGGCCGACAGCGGCGTGAGGCGCTGGCAAGTGCTGCCGCTGGTCCCGCCCGGGGCCGGCAACTCGCCCTACGCGACCCCAGCCGCCCTCGCGATGGACCCGCGGCTCATCGACGTGCGCGAGCTGGTCGGCGACGGGCTGCTCGAGACCGTGCCGCCCCCGCCGCGTCTCGGCCCCGACCGGGCCGACTTCGACGCCTCCGCCGCGTTCAAGGCGCCGCTCTACCGGGCGGCCACTCAGCGCCTGTTGGCGGACCCGGCGCACCCGCTGGCCGCCCAGCTCGCGGCGTTTCGCGCGTCGTCCGCGTGGCTCGGGGACGCCTCGCTCTTCTTGGCCCTGCGCGGCGCCTACCGCGGCGCGCCCTGGTGGACCTGGCCCGCGCCCCTGAGGGACCGCGACCCACAGGCCCTGGCCGAGGCCGGCCGCCAGCACGCGCAGGCTGTCGATCACGAGGCGGCGCTTCAGTTTCTGGTGGCCCGCCAGTGGGGCGCCATCCGCGCCCACGCCCACGCCCGCGGCGTCGCCGTCATCGGCGACCTCCCCATCTACGTCGATCGCGACAGCGCCGACGTCTGGGCCGCCCGCGAGCAGTTTCAGCTCGACGCATCCGGCTCGCCGCTCGCGGTCGCTGGCGTCCCCCCCGACTACTTCAGCGAGACCGGCCAGCTCTGGGGAAACCCGCTCTACGACTGGGCGCAGATGGCCCGCGACGGCTACGCCTTTTGGCGCCAGCGCCTCCAGCGCACCTTCGAGCAGGTCGACATCGTCCGCATCGACCATTTCCGCGCGTTCGCCGCCTACTGGGAGGTCCCCGCGGGCGCGCCCGACGCCCGGGGCGGCCGCTGGGTGCAGGGCCCCGGCGTCGCGTTATTCGACGCCCTACAGGCCAGCATCGGCGACTCGCCGATCATCGCCGAAGACCTGGGCGTCGCCGGGCCCGAGGTGCACGCGCTGCTGGACGCGGTGGGCTTCCCCGGCATGAAGGTGCTGCACTTCGCCTTCGGGGGCGGCGCCGGCAACGCGTACCTGCCGCACCATCACGTCGCGAACTGCGTGGTCTACACGGGGACCCACGACAACGACACGACGGTCGGCTGGTGGGAGCAGGCCGACGAGGCCGTGCGCGATCACGTCCGGCGCTACCTGCGCACCGACGGCTCCGACATCGCCGACGTGCTGTGCCGCGCGGCCCTGGGCTCGGTCGCCCACACCGCGGTCGTGCCCCTGCAAGATGTGCTGGGCCTCGGCGGCGACGCCCGCATGAACCTGCCCGGCCTCGCCGAGGGCAACTGGGGCTGGCGGGTCCGCGGCGAGGCGTTCAACCCCGCCACCGCTCAGGGTTTGCGAGCGCTCATCGCGCTCTACGACCGCCTCGGCTGAGCCGCCGCCGGCCGCTCAGCCGTCGAGCTCGACGCCCAGCGGGCAGTGGTCGGAGCCCATCACGTCGGGCCAGATGAACGCGTCGCGCAGCCGCGCCATGGCCCCGGGTGACGCCAGCACGTAGTCGATGCGCCAGCCCACGTTGCGTTCGCGACAGCCGCCACGCTGACTCCACCACGTGTACGCGCCCTCGGCATCGCCGTGGACGTGCCTGAAGGTGTCGGTCCAGCCCGAGCGCAGCCAGCGGTCCAGCTCCTCGCGCTCTTCGGGTCGAAACCCCGAGGTCTTCTCGTTGTCTTTGGGCCGCGCGAGATCGATGGGCCGGTGGGCCGTGTTGAAGTCGCCCATCACCAAGATCGGCGAGGCGGCGGCCCGCTCGGCCTCGAGGCGATCGAACACCGCACGGTAGAAATCCAGCTTGTAGGGGATGCGGCTGAGATCGCGGTTCTTCCCGTTTCCATTGGGGAAATATGCGTTTACGACGAGGAGATCGCCGAAGCGGGCTTGCTGGTAGCGGCCCTCGACGTCGAAGTCCGGGTCGTCGAGGCTGGTGTGGACCTGCTCCGGCGCGGCGCGGCTCATGAGGGTGACGCCGCTGTAGCCTGGGCGCTCGGCGGGGTTCGCGTGGACGTGCCAGCCGTCGGGCGCCGCCAGCTCGGCGGGGAGCTGGTCCAGGCGGGCGCGCACCTCTTGCAGCCCCACCACGTCGGCGCCGCTTTGGGCCAGCCACTCGGCGAACCCCTTGTCGCCGCAGGCGCGCAGTCCGTTGACGTTCCAGGAGACGATGCGCATCAGGGAGCCTCGGGGTACACACAGCGGAAGGCCGTGAACGGGTGCGGGTAGTGGCGCTGGTACCAGTTGCGGAAGCTGGGGCGCAGCAGGCGCGCGTCCGTGGCCCAGGAGGCGCCGAAGACGACGCTGTGCTGGCCGTCGAAGAAGTCGGCCGCGTAGCCCGGGTAGGTGCGGATCCAGGGGTTGAAGCCGGGCAGCGGGGCGAAGGGGGTCGCGGTGTGCTCCCAGCCGTTGCCGACCAGCTCCTCGACGCCCCAGGCGCTCTGACCCTGGGGCCAGGAGCCCCCCGGGGCCGGGCTGTAGCGGTTGAAATCGAAGGCGCCGCGGGTGGCGTCGGGCGGGGCGTGGCCCCAGGGGTAGGGGCGGGTCTGGCCGTCGGGCGTCGTGAAGGCGGCGCGGTGAAGCTCGGCCTCGGTGGGCAGGCGGGCCTTGCGCCAGCGGGCGTACGCGGCGGCCTCGCCCTGGCTGACCTGCGCGGGCCAGCCGGCGGCGTCCGCGAGCGAGAGGCGGCCGAGCAGCCAGGGGACGGTGAAGCTGCCGTCGGCTCCCCTGGCCCAGCCCGCGGGGTGCTCCAGGCCCGCCCGCTGGCGCCAGGACCAGGCCTCGGGGCGCCAGAAGCGGTGGTCGGAGTAGCCTCCGGCGGCGACGAACTCGGCGAATCGTCCGACGGTGACCGGCAGATTGTCGATGGTGAAGGCGGGGAGGTCGAGGTCGGTGGGGCCGAGCTCGGCGTCCCAGGCGAAGGGGACGGAGGCGAGGTCCGTGCCCAGGCGGACGGGGCCAGCGGGGATCTGGACGCGGTGGGGCGCGGGGGCCGGGCCGGTGGCCGGCAGAGGGATCTCGGGCGGGTGATTTTTGAGCGACGCGGGGAGGGCCTGCACCATGTAGAGGAGGGTCTCGTGGTGCATGAGCTCGTGCTCGAGGGCGACGTGATGGATGCGGAGGCCGGCGGCCAGCGGGTCGGTGGTCGCGGCGGCGGCGACGGCGTCGACCGTCTCGAGGAGCGTGGCGCGGACGCGGTCTCGGTAGGCGATGATCCGGTCGGGCTCAGGCCACCGGGCGACGCTGACGCCGGCCGCGGCGGCCTCGTCCAGCGGGTCGATGCCGCGCTCCAAGAGGGCGTCGAGCTCGGGCTCGAAGGAGGGGAGGGCGAGGACGCCGCGGGCGATCTGGTTGAAGGCGAAGGCCGGGAGGTGGCCGAGGTAGAAGATGAAGGGGTGGCGGAGCGGGATGGGGCGGGCGAGGAGCGCGTCGGGGGTGAGCAGCGCGAAGAGGCGGTCGCTGCGGGCCCACGCGGCGCGGAGGGCGTCTCGGGCTTCGGTGGGCGTCACGGGCTGAGCTCCGCGGTGGCGGGTTGGAAGAGCGCGAGGCCGAAGAGGCCCTCGGGGTCGGTCAGCCAGCGGGTCATGGCCAGACCCGCGGGGGCGGCGAGGGCGGTGAGGCTCTCGCGGGTGTATTTGCAGCTCAGCTCGGTGAGGAGCTCGTCGCCCTCGGCGAAGCGGAGGCGCGTGCCGGTGGCCGCGACGTGGACCTCGGTGGGCCGGCGGGCGCGCAGGCGCATCTCGATGCGGTCGGCGTCGGCGTTGTACGGGGCGCGGTGGCGAAAGTGGGAGGGGTCGAAGTCGGCGCCGAAGCGCGCGTTCAGGACCTCCAGGATGTTGAGGTTGAAGGCCGCGGTGATGCCCTGAGCGTCGTCGTAGGCGGCCTCCAGTCGGGCTGGGTCCTTGACCAGGTCGACGCCCATCAAGAACCCGTCGGTCGGGTCGAGGTTGGCGGTGACCTCGGCGAGAAACCCGCGGGCGTCGGCGCGGGAGAAGTTGCCGAAGGTGCCGGCCAGCAGCACCAGCACGCGCTCACCGCCCGGTCCGAGGCGGCCGAGCTCGTAGACGAAGTCGCCGACTACGCCGCGGACCTCGAGCGTGGGGTAGCAGCGCTGGAGCTCAGCGACCGAGGGGGCGAGGAACTCGGGGGCGATGTCCAGGAGCGTGCAGGCGCGCCCTCTGCCCGACCGGACCAGCGCGTCCAGCAGGAGGCTGGTCTTGCGACCCGAGCCGGACCCTAGCTCGGCGAGCTCGCGGGGGGCGACCGGCGCGAGGAGGGCGTCGGCGTGCTCGGCCAGCATCGCTAGCTCCGTGCGGGTCTGGTAGTACTCCGGCGTGTGGGTGATCGCCTCGAAGAGCTCGCAACCGCGGGCGTCGTAGAAGTACTTGCTCGGGATGCGAGGCGGGGTTTGCGCGAGCGCGGCGCGGAGCTCGATGACCGGATCGGGGGGCGGATCGGGGCTAGAGGCCATCGGGGCGACTTCTCCTCGCGGGCCGCTCACGGCGTCGTGGATACGCCGCCGACTCGTGGCGTCGCGCGCGGCGGATGCGCGACTTTGACAGCCGGGCGAGCGCGTCGCAAGGCGCAGGCCCGCGCTGTCGCCTCGCGGCGCCTCGCAGCGCTGGCGTCGCCCCCTTGGGCAGCGCGCGGGTTTGGACGTGCTCGACCGGGCGGGTGGGCGGCGGCTTTGGACGCGCGGGCGCGGGAGCTCGGGGCAGGGCGCGCGCCCGTGAGCCCGGACCCGGAGCTCAGCGCGTGAGCGGTTCGGCGGCTCGGCCTCGGCTGGTCCGCACGCCCACCGCGTCGCGCATGCCCCGCCGCGCGATCGCGAGCAGCGCCACCACGCTCAAGCACCAGAGCAGCCCCTCGCCCGAGGCGCCACCCCCGGCACAGCCCGAGCCAGCGTCCGCGGTCACCAGCGGCGGGACCTCGGTCTCATCGCCGCCGACCGGCCGAATCGGCGCGTCCTCATAGAGCGCGCAGATGCCGTCGATGTCGTCCTGCGCCAGCGTCCGCGCGGCCAGCTTGTCGTCCCCGCGCAGGCCGTAGTCCGCGTACATCGTCGCGTCGGGGTCCTCGCTGTGCCCCATCCCGAGAAAATGCCCCGCCTCGTGGGTGATGGCGCTGAGCAGGTCCACGCCCAGCTCGCCCGCGTCGTCGTCCACCGTGAAGGTGTAGCCGGCGTCGTTGAACGCGATGTCCGCGTCGATGATCTCGCCGGTCGCGGGCACGTGCGCGATGAAGGTCAGCGCGATGGTGGAGGGTGAGGCGCCCGGCAGCGCGCTCCATTTCGCCGCGGTCTTGATGAAGACCACGACGTTGTCGGGCTCGTCGTCGAGGCTCCTGGGGGTCGTTATCGACGGGGACTTCGTGGTGCCGACCACCTCGATGTGGGGCAGCCGGCAGTCGGAGACGGCGTTCCAGGCGTCGAAGGCCAAGACGGCGCGGTCGTGCAGCTTGAACCACGGCACGTCGGCCGGCACCACCGTGCTGACCCGCACCGTGACCTCCTCGCGAAACCACCGCATCGGCAGCTCAGAGCTGGGTGCGAGCATCCAGTCGAAGGCCGCGGCGGCCGGCGAGACCGACATCGCCAGCGCTAAGATGGCGCCGGTGAGCGCGCCGGGAGTTCGGGGAAGTCCTAGCATGGGAGATCTCCAAGGCGGCCACGCTGTGTGCGCGGAGCGCCGCCTCATCACGCGCGAAAGCGAGAGCCCACCGGCCGCTGGCGGGCTCTCGCACGATGATCCACTCGCGCTTCGTCTCGGGTCGAGCCTGGGGGGCCCGGCTGGCAGGCCCCCCAGGCGTCGCCCGATCCTTAGAGCTCGCAGTTCGTCGGCGTCACCTGGGTGCAGATGTCGCCGTCGCCCGCGCCGCCGTCGCCGGTGTCCGTACCCGCGCCGCCGTCGAGGTAGTCGTCGCCGTCGCCGCCCGAGAGCGTGTCGTCGCCGGCGTCCCCGAAGATGCTGTCCGAACCCGCGCCACCCGAGATGACGTCGTCGCCGGCGCCGCCTTCGAGGGTGTCGTCGGACGTCGAGCCGGTGATGGTGTCGTCGCCCGATCCGGCCTGCACGCCTTCGACGTTGATGAGCTGGTCGGCCTCAGCCGCGAGCCCGTCGTTGTGCACGGCACAATCGCCGACCGTCGAGTCGCCGGTGGCCGCCGCCGTGTCCACGCACAGGGTCACCGTCAGGGCGGCGGTGCGCGCCGAGTAGTCCACGGTGTCCCGCCCGGTGCCGCCGTTGATGACGTCGCCGCCGTTGGTGACCGCCCCCTCGAGGAAGGTGTCGTCGCCCGCGCCGCCGTTCAAGATGTCGTCGCCCAGGCCGCCGTCGATGATGTCGTCGTTCGCGCTGCCGGTGATCGTGTCGTCGCCAGCGCCGCCGATGACCTTCTCGATGTCGCTCTTGACGTTGTCGTTCTCGCCGGCCTCGCCGTCATCGGCGGTGTTGTCGATGTCGATGACCAGCGCGTTGGTGCGCGAGGCGTAGCTGGCCACGTCGGTGCCGGCGCCGCCGACCATCGAGTCGCCGCAGTCGGCCGCCGACCCCTGGTTGAAGGTGTCGTCGCCGTTGCCGCCCTCAAGGATGTCGACATCCAGCGAGCAGTCCGCGTTGCCGGTGCCGCCCGAGAGCGTGTCGTTGCCGTCGCCGCCCTGGATCTTGTTGCTGATGTTGCTGCCGGTCAGCGTGTCGTCGCCCGCGCCGCCGATGATGTTCTCGACGTCGGTGCCGACATTGTCCGCCTCGGCTGTGATCCCGTCGTTGCCCGCGCCGTCCAGGGTGACCGTCAGGTTCGCGGTGCGGTTGCCGTAGTCGACGGTGTCGGTCCCAGCGCCGCCCGCCATCGTGTCCGAGCCGTCGTCGACGATCGCCGACTTGAAGGTGTCGTCGCCGTCGCCGCCGCTGAGCGTGTCGTCGCCGTCGCCGCCCTGGATGGTGTCGTTGCCGGCCCCACCGTTGACGGTGATAGCCGCCGTCACCGCGGTCAGCGCGGTCACGCCCGGCTTGAGATGACCAGCCGCGATCGCCCCGCCGGCGCCGGTGAACGTGTCGTTTCCGTCACCGAGCGCGATGACGTACGACTCCGCGCCCACAACCCAGATGTCCGCGTTCTTGTCGCCCGAGAGCTCGAAGAAGGTGTCGGAACCGTCCGTGCCCATCGACCACCTGTCGGCGCCCGAGCTGCCCCGAACCTTGAACGCGTCGCCCGCGCCGTCGCCCATGTCGACGCTGATGCCGCCCTGGACCGAGAAGATGGCGCCGAAGCTGCCCTGCGCGACGACCTCGC
>CAZNZH010000074.1:0-5032 GCA_964577445.1 uncultured Myxococcales bacterium | reverse complement strand
GGGCCGCGTCGATGATCACCGAGTCGTCGCCCGAAGTGCCAGTGACGACGATCTTCTTCACGGAGGTCGTCGTCAGTGGCACGCCGGCCGAATCGACGCAGGGGTTGTGGTTCACGGCGAGCTGCTTGTTCGGGACCGCGATGACCACCTCGGTCACGCCGCCGCCCAAGGCGAGCGTCAGGGTCTTGGTCGTCGAGTCGTAACCGCTCGAGCCCGCGGTCGAGCACGAGGCCAAGACCGCGCCGAGCTCTGCCGCGCTCAAGCCGACCCCGTCGTCCTCGACGGACTCAGAGGGCCCGGTGCTCGGGGCATCGGCGCAAGCACCGATGCCGATCCATGGTGCGCCGCACAGCGATGCTGCGGCGAAGAGATTGACGAACGTCTTCCTGGTGTTCAAGGCGGCCTCCCAAACTGCTGAATGTCTCTCGACTCCGGCACGCCAGCACCCGCGTGGCGTTGGACCGGTTCGTGAGAGACAACGGCCCATCGACCAGGATTCTTGAGAGCTTTTCAGCAGTTCGGGCCGATCGCAGACCGGCTGGCCTCAGTTCGGGGCCGCTGGCGTCACTCCGAAGGTCAGTTCGCCATCTCTGGCGTCCACGGTCACGCGGCTCCCGTCGGGCACCTCGCCGCCGATGATCCGCCGGCCGAGCACCGTCTCGACATGCCGCTGCAAGTAGCGCTTGAGTGGCCGCGCGCCGTAGGTCGGGTCGTAGCCACCGTCGGCGATGAGGTCCAGCGCCGCGTCCGTCGCCACCAGGGTGACGTTCCGGTCCACGAGCCAGCGATTGGTCTGCTCCAGCAGCAGCCCCACGATGCGGCGGATCTCTTCGCGGGTCAGCGGCTTGAACAGCACGGTCTCGTCGATGCGGTTGAGGAACTCCGGCCGGAAATGCTGCCGAAGCGACGCCATCACCTCGACCCGCGCGCGCTCCTCGATCTGTCCCTGGGCCGTGATCCCCTCAAGCAGCGCGTGGGAGCCGATGTTCGAGGTCATGATGACCACGGTGTTCTTGAACGACACCGTGCGCCCCTGGCTGTCCGTGAGCCGTCCGTCGTCCAGCAGTTGCAGCAGCACGTTGAAGACGTCCGGGTGCGCCTTCTCCACCTCGTCGAAGAGCAGCACGGCGTAGGGCCGCCGCCGCACCGCCTCGGTGAGCTGGCCGCCCTCATCGTAGCCGACGTACCCGGGCGGCGCGCCGATGAGCCGGCTGACCGCGTGCTTCTCCATGTATTCGGACATGTCGATGCGCACCATCGTGTCCTGGTCGTCGAAGAGCGCCTCGGCCAGCGTGCGCGCCAGCTCGGTCTTGCCCACGCCGGTCGGCCCGAGAAACAAGAAGCTCCCGATGGGCCGGTTCGGGTCGCGCAGCCCCGCCCGCGAGCGCAGCACGGCGTCGGCGACCGCGTCGACCGCCTCGTCCTGCCCGATGACGCGGCGATGTAAGATCTCAGGCAGCTCCAGCAGCTTCTGCCGCTCGCCCTCCAGCAGCTTCGACACCGGCACGCCCGTCCAGCGGCTCACCACCTGCGCGATCTCCTCCTCCGTCACCTCTTCGCGCAAAAGCCCCGTCCCGCGCGCCTTGATCCGCTCTTCGTGCTCGGCGATCTCTTCTTCCAGCCGCGGGATCTGCCCATGCTGGAGCTTCGACGCCGCCTCGAAGTCCCCCGACCGCTGCGCCCGCTCCAGGTCGTGCCGCGCCTGCTGCAGCGCCTCCTTGCTCTTCTGCACCTCCTCGATGGCGCGCTTCTCGCTCTCGTACTGATCGCTCAGTCCGCGCTCGTCCTCCTCGAGGCTCGCCAGCTCCTGCTGCAGCGCCTTCAGCCGCTCCTTGGACGCCTTGTCCTTCTCCTTGAGCAGCGACTGCTCCTCGATCTTCAGCATCGTCACCCGCCGCGTGACCTGCTCCAGCTCCGCCGGCATCGACGTGATCTCGGTGTGAATCGTCGCCGCGGCCTCGTCGACCAGATCGATGGCCTTGTCCGGCAAAAACCGATCGGTGATGTACCGGTCCGCCAGCTTCGCCGCCGCCACCAGCGCGCTGTCGCGGATCTGCACGCCGTGGTGCACCTCGAACATCTCCTTGACGCCGCGCAGGATCGACACGGTGTCCTCGACCGAGGGCGGCTCGACCTTCACCGGCTGAAAGCGCCGCTCCAGCGCCTTATCCTTCTCGATGTACCTCCGGTACTCGTCCAGGGTCGTCGCGCCCACGCAGTGCAGCTCGCCGCGCGCCAGCATGGGCTTGAGCAGGTTGCTCGCGTCCATCGCGCCCTCGCTCTTGCCCGCGCCGACGATCGTATGGAGCTCATCGATGAAGAGGATGACGCGCCCCTCGGCCGCCTTGACCTCCTTGAGCACGGCCTTGAGCCGCTCCTCAAACTCGCCCCGGTACTTCGCACCTGCGATAAGCGACCCCATGTCCAGCGCGAAGAGCGTGCGATCTTTCAAGCTCTCCGGCACGTCGCCGCGCACGATGCGGTGCGCCAGCCCCTCGACGATGGCCGTCTTGCCGACGCCGGGCTCGCCGACCAGGACGGGGTTATTCTTGGTGCGCCGCGAGAGGATGCGGATGACACGCCGGATCTCCTCGTCGCGCCCGATCACCGGCGACAGGCGCCCGGCCCGCGACTCGGCGCACAGGTCCCGCCCGTACTTCTCAAGCGCCTCGTAGGACTGCTCCGGGTCGGCGCTGGTGACCCGCTGGTTGCCGCGGATCGTCGTCATCGCCTCCATCACCCGGGCGCGATCGATCTGGTGACTCGCCAGCAGATCGCCCACGAAGGTCGAGCGCGGCTCGGCGGTGAGCGCCATCAGCAGGTGCTCGACCGAGACGTACTCGTCTTTCAGGCGCTCGGCCTCGTCGTGGGCGGCGACGAGGATCTTCGACAGGCGCTGCGTCAGCGCGATCGTCCCCGGCGTCACCCCGGGGCCGCTGACCGAGGGCCGCTTGCCCAGGTCGCGCTCAAGCGCCGCGGCCACCGGCGGCGCGTCCGTGCCCATCCGCTCGAAGATGCGCGGCACCAGCCCGCCTTCCTGGTTCAGCAGCGCGTGGAGCAGGTGCTCCGCGTCGACCTGGGTGTGCCCCCAGCGGACGGCGTTGGCCTGCGCGTCGGTCAGCGCCTCGCGGGATTTCGTCGTAAACTTCTGAAGGTCCATCGGTTCCCCTCGTTGTCGGGTCGCTCGTATGCTGGCGCCATGCACGCGCAGCGACGTCGCCGAGCGAGCGGTCGGATACGATCTCGGGCTGTGATGCCTGGAGGTTGCCTCCCCCCCGGCCGGTGCGCTACAGAAGCGCCCGTTGCGCCCCTGCGGAGCCGCGCTGATCCTGTTCGCATGACGGGAAGCACGGGCCGCGCGCGGGTCAAGGCGGCTACCGCGCACGCGACCTTGGCCACTTCGCGCCAAATGGGGATTTGGATGGCTCAGCGACCGACGATTCAGTCCGCAAAAGGGACCAAGAGCCCAGCCGGCCGCGCCCGCGTGGCCGAGGCCGAGGCCGCCCTCGATGGGGCTGCCGGCACCGGCACGAACGCTGACAGCGCCACGAACGCCGACAGCGGCACCAACGCCGACAGCGCCACCAACGCCGAGCCGGACGACGCGGACCTGGACGGCCTGCTGACCCTCGACGACGCGGACGACGACGACCATGACGCCGACGCCGATGACGACGGTGACGACGACGTGAATGGGGGGCCGACCGCCGAGCTCCATTCGGACCGGCAGCTCCCGGTCGTGCGCGAGCGGCGCCTGCCCGAGCGCCTGAACGCGCTGAACGTGTATCTGGCGCGGCTGCAGGACGTGGAGATCCTGCCCATCGAGGAGCAGACGCGCCTGGCCGAGCGCTACCAGCAGCACGGCGACGCCCAGGCGGCCGCTCGCCTGGTCGCCTCGAACCTGCGCTTGGTGGTGAAGATCGCGTTTCAGTTTCGCCGCCAGTGGGCGGACGTCATGGACCTCGTCTCGGAGGGAAACGTCGGCCTCGCCGAGGCGATTCGGAAGTTCGACGCCGACCGCGGCGTGCCCTTTCCGAGCTACGCGCGCTTCTGGATCCGCGCGCGCATCCTTGCCTTCATCCAGGAAAACAAGCACCTCGTCCACGCCGGGTCGCGGGCCGCGCGCAAGCTCTTCTGGCGCCTCGATCGCGAGCGGCGGCAGCTCCAGTCGGAGGGGCTCGAGGCCACGCCGAAGCTGCTGGCCGAGCGGGTGGGCGTGCAGCCCGAGGACGTCACCGAGCTGGCGCCCATCCTCGACCAGCGCATGCTCAGCTTCGACGTCCCGGTCTACGGCGACGAGGACGGGCGCACCCGCGGCGACACCTACGCGGGCGACACCTTCATGGACCCCGAGTCCGCCGCCCGCGGCGGCCAGGTCCAGGAGGCGCTCCAGACCGCGTTTGCGAAGTTCCGCGAGCGCCTCGACGTGCGCGAGCAGGCGATCTGGGATGAGCGCTTGCAGGCCGAAGACCCCATCCGCCTTGAGGATCTCGGCAACCGGTTTGGCGTCTCCAAAGAGCGCGTGCGCCAGCTCGAAGCCCGCGTGAAGACGCGCTTGCGGACCTTCCTCGAGGAGGAGCTCGACGACGACGTCATCGTCGAGGCCCTCCACTGACGGCGACGGGTTCAGGCCGGCCCGCCGCTATTGCGAGGCGCGGGGCGCTTACGGCACGATGGACACCGACCCGGTGGGAGGCCTCCGCTGATGCAGCATACACGGCGCCCCGCGCACAATTGGCCGCGCCGCTCGCAGACCGAGCGGCGCGTCTATCCGCGCATTCGGCTCAGCTTTCCGGTGAGCCTGGCGGTGTCGCCGGACGCGCCGCCGCTGCACGGCATGACGCTGGACGTGTGTCTGTCGGGGATGCGCGCCAGCTTCCCGGCCTACTTCGAGCTCTTCGACCGCTTCGAGGTCTCGCTCTCGCTGCCCCTGGTCGAGCGCGACGGCGCCGTCGGCTTTCACCAGGTCACGACCCTCGCCGCGATCGTCCGCACCGAGCCCGACGAGGAGGGGCCGGAGGGGACAAACTAC
>CAZNZH010000073.1:0-12490 GCA_964577445.1 uncultured Myxococcales bacterium | reverse complement strand
TAGACGACGCAGCCGTGAAACGAGGTGGCGCTGCTCACGGGGGGGTCCGGGGTGGGCCAGGGTCCGGCTCTACTGCGACATCACGTAGCTGTTGCCCGTCGACATCTCGTACTTGAGCAGGCCCCACTTGATAACCAGGTAGATGTGGTCGTTGTTGACGGGATCCATCACCACGGCGCCGTAGCCCTGGTAGTTGGCGTTGTCGATGGCGCCGTGGGCTCCGGTCTCCCAGGGCGGGGCGCTCTCGATCATCTCGCCGGGGCCGGTCAAAAAGAGCGCTTGGCGCTTGCCGCTCACCACGTCGACCGCCACGGCCAGGTAGGACTGAACGCCGCCGCCGGTGATGAGCAGGTCGCGGGTGCTGTCCCAAAACATCGTGCTCTGGCCGGTCGTGGACTCCACCGAGCCGGGCGGGTTCGCGATGACGGTGCGCGAGCCGTTGGCGATGTCGACGGACAAGAGCTTCTTGCCGATCTGCAGCGTCGCGTAGAGCTTGCCAGCGTGCATCCCGAAGCCCTCGATGTTGCTGTACTGCGGCGCGATGCCGGCGCCGACCTGGCCCATGGTGCCGTTCCAGCGGAGCCGTGCGGTACCAGGTTCCCAGACCCCACACTCGTCCCGTGCGGTACCAGGTTCCCCGACCCCCTAGCTGGAGAACCGAAGCTCGCTATCCCCGAGCGCGAACACCTGGCCCTCGACCGTGCGAAGCGCCAGCCCAAAGAGGTCGGGGTTCACCCCGGCAAGCTCCGGAATGTAAGCGGCGACGGCCCCAGCCGGCGGCACCTCCCGCATCTCATCGACGACTTGGCGCAGGATCTGCTCGTAGTCGTTCATGAGGACTCCCCGCGCAGTGTGCGGTCGCGAAGCCGGCCGCAGCACCACTGACGCCCCCCGGCTCGGTCCGTATACCTCAACAACTGCTTATTCGGCGTTGACGGCGACTCCGGGCCGCGCGGCCTTGAGGGCCGCGACGGCGTCGGCGGATGACACCTTCGCGTCGACATAGAGCAGCGTCAGGGAGGGCAGCGACCCCTTATCGAGGAGAGACTTGAGCGCGCTGGGCGTCAACGGGTTGGACGTGACATCGAGCGAGGCCAACGCGCCCAGGTTGGGGCTGCGCGCCAGCGCGCTGAAGCCCTCGTCACCGAGGCCGGTCCCCGCGAGCTGCAGGGTCTTGAGCGACCCCACGTGCGGGCTCGAGGCGAGCGCCTTGGCGCCAGCGTCGCCCAGGGGATTCCCGTTGAGTCTGAGCACCTCTATCCCGCGCTGATTTCCACCGAGCAGCGCCGCGATCCCGGCAGGACCCACCTCGTTGTACCCGAGGTAGAGCTCCGCCAGCGCGAACCCGGTCGCCTTCCCGAGCGCGCTGGCCCCCGTGTCGCCGGCCTCGGTCGCGTCGGCCCAGAGCACCCTCAGCGCGGTCGGTTCAGCGCGGGCCGCCAGGGCGGCGAGGCCGCCAGCACCCACTTTACAGCCGTTCACATCGAGCACTTCGACCGCGCCGAAGTCGTCGGCACCGACGATCGCCTCGAACTCGCTCGTGGTCAGGGATCTCCCTCGGTAGCTACGCATTGAACTGGACTCCTGCGCCGGTTTTTCCTCTGGTTTTGGACCGCAGTCGAGGACGCTCAGCCCAAGCACGGACGCGAGCGCGACCGCGGCGACTCGGTAAGCACGCCTCATGGGACCATCCGCTGGCGCAGTCGCGCGATCTGCTTTTCCGAGCAGCTCCCCGGCGCCACGGTGTCGGCCATCACCATCGCCGCCAGCGCATGGCCGTAGGCGCGAAGCTCAGCGAGCGCCTCCCCCACCGCGACCAGCGTCGCGCCCGCCCGAGCCTTGTCGCTCATCGTACCGGCCAGGCGTTCGGAGGCCGCCAGGGTCAGCGCTCCCCGTCCGTGGCTCATCGCGATCGCCACCGCCGCCGCGGACGCCCGCTCGGCGAGCGCGGCCTCCGGTCGACCAACGCCCAGCGCCTCACACCTTCGCCGGACCGTGGACCCATCCGGCCGGCTCAACTCCAGGCCGAGCACGGCCTCGGCCTCAGCCGAACGCCCGAGCGCTTGCAGCGAGCACGCCAGCAACCACCCCACGCGGCCGTGGCGACCTCGGAGAAACAGCGTCGTGCCCATCGTCACGACGGCCTCGTCATCCCCATACTTGAACGCCAGCTCGGCGAGCGCGCTCAAGGCCGCCGCGTCGTCGCTATCCTCCGCCAGCACGCTCGGTGCTACCCGGGCCACTGTCTCGTCGTCTTCGAGGGTGTCGGCAAGCTCAAGGAGGGTGTGCTGCGCTGCGCGCGTCTCCGCCTGTGTCATCCCGCTCGCCGACCCAGCGTCCAGCGCTGAGAGCAGGTCGCGTGCAAGGGTGAGCGCGCCGACCTCTCTAAGCGCGTCCGCCACGCCCAGCCGCTCGCCGATGTCGCCCGACAACTTCGGAAGCACGGCTTCGACGACCTCCATGATCGCCGGCTCCTTGCCATGCCGACGAAGGCACTCGGCCACGAGCACGGCGCTCACCGGCGCCTCGATCCGCTCGCTCGCGGCGAGCAGATTCGCCCAGGCGTGCCAGAGCTCCGGCGCGTCGACGGCCGCCCGGAGCGCGCAGTCGCGCGCAAGCCCCCACTCCGCAGAGCCCAGCAACGCCGCGGCGAGATTGGCCCACCCCGCGGCTGTGCACGACTCAGCCTCCGCCGGGAGCAGCTCGCGCAGCGCTGCCGGCGCCCGCCCCGTCGCGATGAGCTCGGCCAACGCGCGCATCCGCAGATGATCGTCGAGGTTGACCGTCTTGGTCGCGCCGGTCCCGCTCACCCGGAGACAGTCGGCAGCGTCTTCGACCGGCACTCGTTCAGGATCGCGGCGTGGCCCTTGACGTTGTCGAGGAACCAGCGACCCGCATCGGCGCCCCACTGGGAGTCGATGGACAGATCCATGTCGCTGTCATGCCACGACGTTGTCCCGGTCCGCTCGGCGAATATGCTGAAGAAGATCGGCCCCTTGAACCCGCCCCAGGTGCCGCAGACGTCGGCCGCCTTGGCCTTTTGCGTGGTGGCCTGGCTCATCTGGAAGTTGTTCGCGCGGTCGGGACTGACGGTGGTGACAAGGACGTCGATGCCCTGCTTTCGCTTGTGGGCGCCGCCGACCATCCAGTCGCCCAGCTTTGACCCGGCAAGCTCCGCGCGAAGTCCCTCGTTGAGCCCGTCGACTTCCGCCGTCGCGATCTTGCTGACGCTGTCGCCCGAGCCGCTGATGGTGATGCGCAGAATGCCGTTGTTGTCGATGTCCTCGACGTTGCCCTCGGTGGAGGCGCCCTTGGTGCCGGGCGTCTTGCTCGTCTCCCCCGCCTGCAACGCCATCCAACCGACCAGCATCTCCTTGTTCTGGATGCTCATGGCGTTTGAGAACTGGGAGTCGTTGGCGGCCTTGACCTGCTCCATCTCGGCGATGGTCATCTTCTGGTCGCCCGAGTCGCCGGTCGACTTCACGAACGACTCGCGCGCTGCCTTCGACGCCGCGCTCATCCCCAGCCGCTGCTGCTCGCAGAAGGCTATCAGCGGCGCCTGATCCCCCGAGCCGGAGGCCGCGGTCTGCGCCGCGCCGACACCCTTCTTGCACGCGTCGACGCCAGCGTTGACCGCAGTGCGGATGGCCAGCTCGGCCACCACCTTCGTACCTTCGGCCACGAGCCCCTTGATCAGCATGCCGCCGACACCGCCCAACGCGGCGTTCAGCACCATCCCGCCCAGGCCGACCAGCGCCGACTGCCACAGCGGCGGGGGATCCTCCACCTCCGCCCGACCCTTCCAGGACTCGGCCGCGAGCAGATTCTGGCGGATCAGGTCGAAGAACGAGTCCTTCGCGAGCATTCGCGCGGTGTCCCACTTGCCTGCGGGCTCGTCCTTCCTCTGAACGGCCTTGGACTGGACCGCGCCGCCGCCGCCGCCGCCCGCCATCTCGTCCAGCAGCCCCTCGGCGCTCTGACCCGACACGACCGCGTCCGCGACCCGATCGGCGTGTTGCTCGTAGGGATCGCCGCTCTTGCCGACGCCGCTGCTCAGCGAGACCCCGCCACGCTGCTGGACCACATGGGCCGCCTCGTGCGCGGTCGTATGGAGGTCTTGCCCACCGCTGCCGAGCGCGACGTGGCTTCCAGTCGCATAGGCTTGCGCGCCCATCGACCTGGTGGCCTCGTCCGCCTCGCTCCCCGTGTGGGCCTCCACGTGGCTCACGTCGTGCCGGCCAAAGGCCGCTTGGATCGTGTCGGCATGCGGCAAGGCCCCGCCACCACCCGCGATGCCTTGGGCGGCCGCCGCATGGACGTGCTCGGTTCCGTGGTCGCCACGGCACTGAACGGGGGCGTCTGGCGACAGCGCCGCGATCTGTTGGTGGTAGTCCATCGAGCGCAGTTGGACGCGTAGCGCCGAGCTCCCCCCGGGATTGGCCGCCGCGCGCGACGACGCTCCGTGAGCGTGGGCCGGTTCTTGTTTGCGCTTCTGAGGACTCGCTACAGCGACGGCCATTGAATCACCTCGATTTGAGTGCACCGATTCTGACGTGCGTAGCCTCGCAGTCCAACGTCTCCAGGTCAAGGCGCACAAGGCGCAGAGCCAGGGCGAGCGAGTTGTACCGGTAGATCGGTGTGCGGGCTCTGAGAGGTCGGGCTCGGAGCATCTGGGTCGCACCCAACGCGCGACGATGCGCGCCGCCCAGACTACACGCCGCGCATCTGCAGGCCGTAAAGGAAGTTGCGCAGGACTTGGTCGAGGCACTGGCGGTAGTGCTTGCTGCCGGGCTTGCGAAAGAAGGCGCTCAGCTCGTGGTTGCTGATGGGGAACTTGGCCAGGGCCATGATCTCCGCCAGATCGTCGCCCGTCAGCGCCAAGGCTATCCTGAGCTTGGTCAGGATGAGGTTATTGGTGAGGTGCGTCTCCGGCGCCCTCGGGGGGCCGTCGCGCGGGCCTCGCCGGTGGACGATGAGCCCGTTGAGAAACGCCGCCAACTGCGTGTCGCTGCACGGCTGGTACGCCGGGTCCTCTTCCTTTTTGAGCCAATCGCTCACCTCGGCGCGGGTGACGACGCTGCCCCCGAGGCCAAAGACGGCGATCATCGCGTCGTCGCCGAGGTCGAAGATGAAGCGGACGCGGCGCAGGGTGTCGTTGTTCGTCATGATGTCCCCAGGTGTACGCGTTCCGGCGCCGTTGGTGAAGGGGCTATGGCTTCAGGGGAGGCGGGAGCGGGTTTCCGGCGCCTGTGGTCCCACACGCTAGCGGACACCGGGCAGCAGGGCGGCGAGCGTTGAGAGCCGGGCGAGCCTCGCGGCGTTTTCGGCGGCGGTGGCGCGGAAGGGGCCCGAGATCCGGGGGTCGGCGGACACGCGCTGCCAAAAAACCTCGGCGATAGCTTGGACTTCGGGCCACAGGTCGGCTTCGGAGGGGGCGGGCGGTGGTGGCTGGAAGGTGCGCTCGACCAGCTCGTTTCCCTGGGGGGCGTAGAGCATCGGGGTCATGTCGTAGGCCGGGCACAGGTCGCGGACGCGGGTCCCGCTTAGAAAGAACGCGAGGTTTCCGAGGTGCATGTCGCTGTTGGCGATGAGGCGGCCGAAGAGGTGCAGCCAGCGGACGCGGCGGTGGTCGGCGGCGCTGATGAGGCGTTGGCGAAGGAGCGCCTCGGTGGTCTCGGGCCAGCCGGCGAGCTTGCCCGCGAACGCGCTGTCCAGCGCCATCAGGCTGGCGACGCCGCGGCGGCCGGCCGGGCCCGCGCGGTCGAAGCGTTCGACCTCTAAGAAGGTGCGGCCGCGGGCGTGATGCAGGCTGGTTGTGGCTGCCGGGACGCCGCGCTCGGCGAGCAGTGACAAGGCGAGGTGCTCGGCGACCAGCAAATCGGCGACCCGGGTGCCGAGCGCGTCAGTGGTCGGCGGCGAGAACTTCACGATGACTGGGGTCGGGCCGCCTTCGCCGGTGCGTGTCGCGAGGAACTTCGGCTGCTCGCCCGCCGCCGACGAGCCGGCGACGCTGTGCCGCAGCACGTCTTCGGCGGTGGTGGCGTAGCGCTCGGCGCGCTCGCCTGCGGCCACGCCGTCGGTAAACGGCGGCTCGGTCTGTGCGGCGTAGCGGCGAAAGGCCTCGTCGCCGGCGAGCAGCGAGCCCGGCGTGTTCCAGGCCGCCTGGGCCAAGTACCGCAGGCAGTGGTCGCCCGACCAGAGGGTGATGTTGCCGGGCAGGCCGAGGGCCGTGTGGATGCGCGGCAGGAGGCGGCCGAGAAATCCCGCCGGGCGGAGATCGAACATGAACCAGGGGAGGTCCTCGAACCAGCCGCTGTCGGCGTCGTCGCTGGTGCTCTCAAGGACGAAGCCGCCCGGTCGCGCAGCGTGGAGCACGCCCAGTGCTCGCGAACCTTCAGCAAGCACCTCGTAGAGCGGCACGCGGTCGCCCACGCCGACGAGGGAGCGGCGCGAGAAGTACCGCGTCGCCCGACCGCGCCCGAATCGGGAGACGTCGGGCGTCTGGGCGACGAGCCGGGAGAAGGTCGGCTGGCTGACGCCGAGGGATTCGCAGAGCGCCGACGAGGGGGCGGGGCCCGTCCGGAGCAGGTCGGTGAGGCGCTCTACAGAGTCGTCGTCTTCGGGTCTGGGCGCGGCCATGCCTCATGATGACATGAATAGATTATGAATGGAAACCATATGATAAAATAGCGAACATGACTAATGATTTAGTAGTTGTTTGTCAAGAACTCGACCTATTCGTTGAATAGATGCTGAATAGCTACGCGAAGCGCACCGAGTACACCGGCGGCAGGTTGTTGCCAACGGTCTGCCAGCTCTCGCCGCGGTCTTCGCTGACGTAGAGGTTGCCGGTGGTGCTGCCGAAGGCGAGGCGGTCGCCGCGGACGGCCAGGGCGTGGCGGTAGACGACGTCGTAGGCGCCCTCTTGGGGAAGGCCACGGCGTAGCTGCTGCCAGGTCTCGCCGCCGTCTTCGGTGCGCGCGACGAAGAGCCCGCCGTCGATGGCCATGCGCTGGTTGTCGGAGCGTCCCGGCACCAGCCAGGCCGTGCGGCCGTCGCGGTCGTCGACGGCGACGGGGAAGCCGAAGTGGACGCCCTGCTCGGGCGCGCAGACCTTCTTCCAGTTCGCGGCCCCGTCGCTGCTGTAGAAGACGCCGGCGTGGTTTTGCTGCCAGACGTGCTGCGGCTGTCCTGGGCAGCGCTCGACGAAGTGCGGGTCGTGGCCCCACTCGACCGCCGGGTCGGGCAGGTAGTCGTTCAGCATGCCGAGGTTGCGGCTGCGCCAGGTCTTGCCGCCGTCGGTGGTGCCGATGACCCCAGCGGTCGACACGCCGACGAGGATCGCGTCCGGGTTGGTGGGATCGACCGAGATCGAGTGGATCCCCGGGGCGAACTCGCCGCCCTCCGACGCCGGCGTCCCGAACCAGTCGGTCGCGCCGCGACCGTCGCCGGAGAACAAGTCGCCGCCTCGCGATTCGTGATTCCACAGGCCGCGGTTCAGCTCGAAGCTCTCGCCGTCGTCGGTGCTCGTGAAGAGCCCGCCGGGGATGGTCCCGACGTGAAGCTGGCCGGGCTTTCCGAAGGCCAGATACCAGAGCTTCAGCACGGTCGCGGGCACGAAGCGCACCGGCGGCGGCCCGTCCGGCTCGACCTCGGTCGGCATATCGTGGCCGATGTAGCGCGCGCCCTCGGGATACGCGAGCTGCGGCGCGTCCTGCCAGGTCTTCCCGCCGTCACGCGACCGCGACAGCTTCGCACCCCAGTGCCCGTGGCCCAGCAGCGCCCACAGCGTGCCGGAGTTCGGGTCCCGCGCCACGAAGTTCACGCCGACGCCCGCGTGCCCCACGAGCGCCGCCCGCCAGCCGGCGCCCCCGCGATCCACGACGAAGGTCCCCTTCCGAGTCCCGACCAAGATGCGCTCCGACATCGCCTACCCTCCGCTCAGCGCCTGCATGATGAAGACCGTCGCGTCCGGCGGCACCGGGTCGCGAAGTCGCCCCCGATCGGCCACCCGCTCATTGTTGATGAACACGTTGACGTGGGTGCGCAGCCGCCCCCGCTCATCGCAGAGGTAGCCCAAAATCCCAGGCGCCAGCGCGTCGACCGCGGCGTTGACCTCCGCCACGGTCGAGGCCTCGACGTGAATCGCCCGCCCCTGCAACTGCGGGAAGAACGTGAACAAGTGCCGCGTCAGCTCGACCGTGACCATGGGTGTCATTTTAGCGCGAACGCGGCGGCGGACAACGGCCCGCAGAGCTCACTCTGGTTGCGCGACCAAACCCAGAAAGCGCAGGATTCCCTCGTCGATCGCCGCGAGTTCCGCCTCAGTCACGCTTCCCCAGATCGTCTGGATTCTCCGCTTGTCGATTGAGCGGAGGTTGTCGGTGAGAGCAAACGACGGCTTCGTCAGTCCGCTCGGGCCTGGTTCCAAGCGCGGGTAGAGGACACCGCGGCCTTCGATGCCGGTGACCGGAACCACGGCGAGAATCGGGAAGTGCTGGTCGGTGTTGGCCGCCGGATCGCTGACCACGACGCACGGGCGAAGGCCGCGTTGCTCGTGTCCGAAGGGAGCATCCAGGCTCACCAGCACTACTGTGCCTCGCTCAGGCTTCACTTCGCTTCCTCAATCCAGCCCTCACCTTCGACCCACTGCACACGTGTTCCGGTCGCCGGATCGACGATGTCCGCGTCTTCAGCTCTAGCCGCTGACGCCCAGTCGGCAAGTCCTTGCGACGCCAACTCGATCGAGGCCGGGTGAGGGTTCGCGATCGACTCCAAAAACGCTTCGTGCCCGCGACGAGCGATTGCTTGTTCGACCGCGATCGCGATGAAGCGACTGCGATTGCTCTCGAGTCGGTCGATCGTCGCCACGAGTTCTATGGGCAGAGTCACCGTGACGCGCGCTGTGTTCGACAAGAGGGCCTCCCTGGAGTGTGCACAAAAGTATGATCTGTAGCGCTTACGCGCAAGTCTGCGGCCGAGTCCGGGTCCGGGTCGCCTGTCGCGCGCGGTTTTGCGCTAAGGTTGGCGTGTGGATGGACGATCGCAGACGCGGGGCGGTGGGCGAGTGGTGAGTCGGCGGGGGTTTCTCGCGGGGTCGGCGTTGGCTGGGGCGGGGCTGCTTGCGGGGTGTCGGCGCGAGGCGGCGCAGGGCCCCGCGGTTGAGGCATCAGCGCGGGAAGCCACCCCGGCGGCGGTGGCGCTTCCTCACGTCGGGCCGGTGCAGCACGCGCTGATGACCCGGCGCGGGATGGCGCTCGGCGGCGGGCGCGGTGAGGACAGGGAGAGCGGGGCCAAGCGCTACTGGCTGTCGGTGGTGGATCTGGACGCGGGCGCGCGAATCGCCGAGATCCCGACTGGGTTTTTTCCGCACGGGATCGCCGCGCATCCGCTTCAGCCGCACGTCGTGATGGCCTTTGAAAAGCACGGCAAGGGCTGCTGTCAGATCGATCTGCGGGCGCGGCGGGTGACGGCGACGGTCCAGACCGTGGACGCCAACGAGTTCTACGGCCACGGGGCCTACAGCAGCGATGGGCGGCACTTCTTCTGTACGGAGACCGCCGTCGCGGACGGCTACCGCGGGCTGCTGGTGGTGCGCGACAGCCGGAGCTTCGCCGCGCTGGGCGAGCTGCCCACGGGCGGCAAGGAGCCCCACGACTGCGTGCTCATCAACGGCGGCGAGACGCTGGTGGTGACCAACGGCGGCGGGCACATCGATAACGGCGGGCTGCCCAGCGTGACCTACGTGGACGTCGGGACGCGCTCGGTGCTGCGCACGCTGCGGTTTACCGACGCCGGCATCAACGCCGGGCACGTCTGGGTGGGCAGCAAGGGCCAGCTCGCGATCGTCTCAGCGCCCAGGCAGGGCCTCGACGCTGGCGACCCCAAGGTGCACGGGGCGCTGAGCCTCTTTACGCCGGGCGAGGACGCGCAGCCGCGCACGGTCAGCGCGCACGGCGCCGCGGACATGCGCGGCGAGGTCCTGAGCGTCGCGCTGCACGAGCCGTCGATGGTGGTCGGCGCGACCGATCCGGACGGGAACCTGCTGAGCTTTTGGGACTTCAACACGGGGCGGCTGCTCAAGTCGCATCGGGACCTGCCCGGCCCGCGCGGCATCGGCGTGACGCTGGACCAGCGCTACTTCGTCGTGACCTACGGGCCCGAGGCGGCGCTGGTGCTGGTCGACGTCACGACCCTCGAGCCGGTCTCAGAGGGCGCGCTGAAGCCGTCGTGGATGACCGGCTCGCACGTGGTCTGCCACGACTGGAGCGCATAGGTGGCCGCCTGGGCGCAGCGGCTGCTGGTCTAGCGGGCGGGTGAGCGGCTGATCTCGAGCGTGTCTGTCACCGCGTAGTCGTCGATGAGCCGCTGCACCACCGTCGCGTCGCCTTGGAGGTTTTGGCGCAGCCACGCCAGGGAGAAGGCCGAGACGATCGGCAGCGCGCGCTCGGGTGCGATGAAGCCCTCGCCGCAGCCCTCGCCGAACCCGATCCCCAGCTCGCAGGCGTCTGAGAACGTGTAGTGGCCGGCGGTCGAGAAGCCGACGCGCAGGTGCTGGGGGCCGCTGAGCCCCTGCCAGAGCGGGTCGCCGGCGGTGGCGTCCGGGGTGAGCTGGTCCAGCGCCCCGGTCAGCATGAGGGTCGGGGCGCGGATGGTCGCGGTGGCGCCCTGGGCGAGGATGCCGTCTTTGGTCGACGGGGCCAGCCCGATGAGGGCCTTGAAGCGGTCGTCGTGAAAGCCCGCGAGGGCGAGCTGGCGGCGGGGCTCGGTCCAGAGGTCGCAGGCGCCGGAGGTGTCGGCCAGGCAGGCGGTGTCGACGGGTTCGACGCTGAGGGTGGCGCCGCCGGCGGCCAGGGTGGTGAAGCCGCCGAAGCTGTGGCCGGCGAGGGCGACCTGCGCGCTGAGGCGCCCGGCGAGCGGGTCTGACGCGGGCAGGGCCAGCATCGCGTCCAGGGTGGCTCGCACGTCCATCGGGCGCAGGAGGAACATCACGGCGCTGAGCGCCTTGTCGAAGTCGAACATGGTGTTGCCGGTGTGGCCCGGCGCGACGACCAGCCAGCCGTGGGAGGCCAGCCGCTCGCTCATGGACCAGTTCTGCTGTGGGATCCCGCCGTTGCCGTGGGAGAAGACCAGCACCGGGTAAGGCTCCGTGCCGGCCGGTGGCGCGCCGGCGAGGATCTCGTCGCGCTCGACGAGCAGCCCGTACGCGGCGGGCTTCCCCGTGGTCGCCTCGGTCGGGTACCACAGCGCGACCTCGAGCGTGCGCGGCGTGTCGAAGGTCTCGGGGGTGTAGGTGATGTCGAGGGTTCGGGAGCCGACGCGAAAGGGACCGTCGGCGGTGACCGCCGGCAGCGGCGCGGCGTCGGCGTCGGCGTCGGCGGGCGTCGTGTCGGTTGTCACGTCCTCCACGACATCCAGCGCTGCGTCCGCGCGCTGTCCGTCGCCGTCGTCGCAGGCGCCGAGCGAGAGCACCGCTCCGGCCCACGTCGCCACCGCGCACATCGACAAAACCCTCCGAACCTTCACTCCACACCTCCTCGCGCGAGCTGCCGCGCCCAAATTAGCGAGTCCGCGCCTTCGCCCCAGCGTGTATCGTCAGCGCCAGCGTGCCCAGCGTGCCCAGCAGCACGAAGCCCGCGCCTGGGATCGCCAGCCACTCCAGCGCGTCCTTGGCCGCCCCGGTGCCGCCGAGGCCGGGCGCCTTGAACCCCGCGAGCACCCAGAACAGCGGGTAGAGCACCGCGCCCAGCCCCAGCGCTAGCGCCACCAACTGGGTCGCGCGGGTCGGCGGGCCCAGCAGCGCCAACAGCAGCAGCATCGCGAGGGCCGCGGCGCCGATGCTGCTGGCGTGAAGGTGCGCGCGCTTCAGGTAGGACCAGCTCTTGGTGACCACCGCGTCTGCCTTGGCCTGGTCACCCTCGTAGACCGTCGCCACCACCGCGCTCGCGCTGGCCTTGAGGGTGCCCTTGATGCTGCCCTCGGCCGCGCCGAAGACCCCGCCCAGGCTGAAGCCCATCAGCAGCGCACACAGGACCAGCACAAATCCGATAAGCAGCGGGTTGAGGCGCGTCGCAGCGAAGGTGTCCATGGTCGGCTCCGGTTGTGGGCGGACTCGAAGTTCCCAGCACCAGCGCCTGCCGTCAACGCGAATGATGCAACACCTGCCGGCGCGCCCGCCGAAGTGCGCGCCTCGCTGAGGTGGACGGTCGGGCGTCCGTCCGCGTCAGCGAGGGCCGCGGCCGGCGAGCCAGCCCTCGAGGACCCCCAGCAGGCGCACGGCGCGGGCGTCCCAGGTGAGGGAGGCGGCGTCGTCTCGCGCGGCCTGGCCGAGGCGGTTGGCGAGGTCTGGGTCGCCGGTGAGCTTGGCGACGGCGGCGGCGGCGGCGGTTGGGTCGTCGCCGGGGACCAGCCAGGCGTTGCGGTCGTGGGACAGAAGCTCCGCGGTGTCGGGCGAGCGGGGGGCCAAGATGGCGCGGCCGGCCTGGATGAC
>CAZNZH010000072.1:0-12569 GCA_964577445.1 uncultured Myxococcales bacterium | reverse complement strand
CTACACGCTGCGCGTCGCGTCGCGCGACGGCAGCTCCGGCACCTTCAAGCTGACCGTCAAGGTCAAGGCGGCGAAGTCGAAGGCGAAGATCCAGGAGCCGGCGACGCCGGAGATCACGGAAGTGGTCGGCAACGGCTTCGAGATCGACTGCGGCAGCGACCCGCTGAACACGAGCTCGACGCCGGCCCCCGGGCAGGCTGACGACATCGACATGGACGACAAGCCGAACTGCATAGACAGCGATGACGACGGCGACTTCTTCAGCGACGTGCAGGAGCTGGTGTGCGGCTCGAACCCGCTCGACAGCGCGTCTGTACCGCTGGACACCGACGGCGACTCGCAGTGCGACGCCGTGGACACCGACGACGACCAGGACGGGTTCAGCGACACGCTGGAGGCGACCTGCGGCTCAAGCGGCGTCGACGCGGCGGAGACCCCGGTGGACGCGGCTCACGACCTGGACGGCGACGGCATCTGCGACCTCATCGACGGGGACGTCGACGGCGACGGCTGGACCAACTCGCTCGAGGAGCTGTGTGGCACCAAGGCCGACGACAGCGCGTCCAACCCGACGGACGCGGGCCTGGACGTGGACTCCGACGGCGTGTGCGACGCCCTGGACACCGACGACGACGGCGACGGGTGGTCGGACGCCGACGAGAACCTCTGCGGCACCAACCCGAACGACGCCGCCAGCGTCCCGCCGGACCTGGACGGCAACGGGCAGTGCGACGTGCTGGACCAGGACAGCGACGGCGACGGCTGGTCCAACGCGGCCGAATCCCTGTGCGGCACCGACCCCGGGGACCCCGCGTCGAACCCGACCATCGCCGGCCAAGACCTCGACGGGGACCTGGTCTGCGACGCCGTGGACAGCGACGACGACGGCGACGGGTGGCTCGACGCCATCGAGGTGCAGTGCAAGACGAACCCGTCAGATTCGGCTGATATCCCGGTGGATACGGACTCGGACGGACAGTGTGATGCGGTAGATGGCGACGACGACAACGACGGGTGGTTGGACGGCCTGGAGCTGCTCTGCGGCACCAACCCGCTGCTCGCGTCGGATAAGCCCGTCGACCCCGACGGAGACGGGCTCTGCGATGCCATCGACCCCGGGGGCGACCCGGACGGTGACGGCTGGAGCACCGCCGTCGAGCTCTTCTGCGGCACGGACCCCAAGGACCCGGCCTCCACGCCGAAGGATCTGGACAACGACACCATCTGCGACGCGCGCGACCCCGACATGGACGGCGACGGGTGGGATAACGCGCTCGAGCCGCCCTGCGGCGCAGACCCGGAAGACCCGCTGAGCAAGCCCGTGGACACCGACGGCGACAGCATCTGCGACGCCAACGACCAGGACGACGACGGCGACGGCTCGCCCGACGTCCAGGAGCTCGAGTGCTCGACCGACCCGCTGAACAAGCTGTCGAAGCCGCTGGCGATCGACCTCTTCGACACCGACAACGACGGGCTGTCCAACTGCGTGGACGACGACGATGACGGCGACGGGGTGTCGGACGTGGCCGAGGCGTCGCTGGGGAGCGACCCGCTGGTCAAGGACACCGACGGCGACGGGCTGGAAGACGGCGAAGAGGACGCGAACCAAGACGGCATCACGCAGTCCAATGAGACCTCGCCCACCAAACCGGACACCGACGGCGACGGGCTCGGCGACGCGTTCGAGGCCGCGAGCTGCTATCCGGTCGTAGGCGGCGGGTGCGCGCCCAGCCTGGGATGGCTGGCCGACACCGACGGCGATGGCTTGCAGGATGGGCATGAGGACGCGAACAAAAACGGCGTGGTCGACGCCGGCGAGACCAACCCGGTGGTGGCCAACTCCGATGGCGACGTGAGCTTTGACGGCACCGAGGCCGACGACGGCTACGAGGTCGGCTGCCACACCAACCCGCTGGACCCGAAGTCGGCGCCTGTGGACCGAAACCTGGACGGGATCTGCGACGGCAGCCAGGTGGACACCGACAAGGACGGCGTGCCCGATGGGGTCGAGAATTTCTGCGGCTTCGACGCGAAGTCCAACGAGTCGACGCCGAGCTTCGACGACCTCGCCGACCTCGACGGGGACGGCAGCATCAACTGCGCTGACGCGGACGACGACGGCGACGGGTTCGACGACGCGGACGAGGTGGAGTGCGGGACCACCCCCCGCGACGCGAGCAGCGCGCCCGACGCCGACGGGGTGGCGGACTACGACGGCGACGGGCAGCTCAACTGCGCCGACACCGACGACGATGGGGACGGCGTGTCCGACGCCGACGAAGCCAAGGCGAACACCGACCCGCGCGACTCCGACACCGACGACGATGGGCTCTCCGACGGCCAGGAGCGCAGCATCGGCACCAACCCGCTGGCCCGCGACACCGACGGTGACGGGATCTCCGACGGCACCGAGTTCGGCCTGACCAAGGCCGACAAGGACACCGACGCGGGGCTCTTTCAGCCGGACCTGGACCCGTCGACCAAGACGGACCCAAAGGACCCCGACGACGACGGCGACGGCCTGTGCGACGGACCTCAGAGCGTGGGGACGCTGTGTGTCGCTGGGGAGGACCTCAACGCCAACGGGCGGCTGGATCCTGGCGAGACGAACCCGCTGAACCCGGAGGACGGGCTGGTGGACACCGACGGCGATGGGCTCAGCGACCTCGACGAGGCACGGCTCGGGACGGATCCGAGGCTGCCGGACACCGACGGCGACGGGCTCAACGACAAGCAGGAGATCGAGGGCGTGCAGGGCTGGGCGCCCACCGACCCGCTGGTGGCGGATACGGACGGCGGCGGCGTGCCCGACGGCATCGAGGTCGAAAACGGCACCGACCCGAAGTTGGCGAGCGACGACTTCTCGGTGGCGGGCGTGCGCGGCGAGAACTTCGTCGGCTGTGGCGCCGCGGGGGGAGAGGATCTCGGGCTGGCGCTATTGCTGCTGATCCTGCTGGCCGTTGCGCTGGTGCGGCGGCGGGGCCGGGTCCTGCTGGTGGCGCTGCTGAGCCTCGGCGGGCTGGCCTATGGCGGCTCCGAAGCGGCGGCGCAGGCGAAGGGCTCGTTCAACGCGACGCGTTTCTCGCCCGCGGGCGGTCATCACCGGGTCTGGAGCGTTCAGGAGAGCCAGGTCACGCCTGCCTGGAAGCCCTACGGCTCGCTGGTCTATCACTTGGAGACCGACAGCGTGACCGTGACGGCCGGGCGCTACGAGGAGCGGGTGCTCGACCTGTCTCATGTGCTGGACCTGAACGCTGGCGTCGGGCTCTTCGGGCGCGCGCAGCTTGAGCTGTCCCTGCCCATCGCGCTGGCCGCGGAGAGCAGCGCGGGCACCTCGTCGACGACGCCCATGAGCGGCGCCTCCATCGGCGACTTGCTGGTGCGCGGGCGCGTGCGCCTGCTCGACAATGCGCTGGGCGGGCTCGGCGTGGCGGTGAGCGCGGGCGTGACGGCCCCGACGGGCGACGAGGAGCGCTTTCGGGGCGATCCTGGCGTCGGCATCCTCTTCGACGCCATCGCCGATTGGCGCACGTCGCGGACGGTGGTCAGCCTGAACCTCGGCACCCACGTCCGCACGAAGGAGGCGACCTTTCTGACCGCGACCATCAGCCACGAGCTGACCTACGGGCTCGGCTTGGAGGTCTTCTTGTCGCGCGACCGCCTCAGCGTGGCGTCCGAGCTCTTCGGCCGCACGCCGATCAACGCCGTCTTTCAGGACGACAGCACCAGCTCGCTGGAGCTGATGTTCGGGCCGAAGTGGTGGTTCATGCCGTCGCTCTCGGTGCAGGCCGCGGCCAGCGCGGGGCTGGTTCGTGGCATCGGCACGCCGAGCTTCCGGTTCATGCTGGGGGTGCAGTGGGCGCCGCGCTCTGAGGACCTCGACGGCGACGGGATCCCCGACGGGCTCGACCGCTGCGTGCGTGAGCCGGAAGACCTCGACGGGTTCGCCGACATGGACGGCTGCCCGGATCCCGACAACGACCAGGACGGCGTGCCGGACGAGCTGGACGGCTGCCCGAATCGCGCCGAGGATTTCAACGGCGTCGACGATGAGGACGGCTGTCCGGAAGGCGAGGGCGGCGCGCCCGACCACGACGGCGACGGCATCCCCGACTCGGTGGACCGCTGCCCGACAGAGCCGGAGACCTACAACGGGTACCTCGACCTCGACGGCTGCCCGGACGAGGCGCCGCTGCCTCAATGACGCGATTTTGACGCGACTTTGACGCGACTTTGACGCGCCCATGACGCAGCCGATGACGCGTCATGGGCGCGTCATCGGCGGTGCGTCATCGGCGCCTCCGTGCGGGTCAGCCGCGGTCGGCGGCGAGCCCACGACCTCAAGCTGGCTGAGCGCCGCCCGCTACTCGCGCGTGCAGGCCAGCCAGTCGGGTGGGTTCGCCAAGAAGGCCTCGCACGCCGATGGAGCGGAGGGCCGCGCCAGCAGGAAGCCCTGCACCGCCTCGCAGCCCAGCTCCATCAGGGCGTGTAGCTGCGCGACCGTCTCCACGCCCTCCGCGACCGTGCGCAGGCCCAGCGAGGCACCCAGGCGGACGATGGTGTCGACGATGGCGGTGAAGGTGTGGTCGCGCTCCATGGTCACGACGAACTCGCGGTCCACCTTGACCGCGGTGCATGGCAGCCGGTGGAGGTAGCTGAGCGACGAGTGGCCGGTGCCGAAGTCGTCGATGGCGACGCCGACCCCCATCTCCCGGAGGCGGTTCAGGGTGACCGCGGCGCCATCCGCGTCGTCCATCACCGCGCTCTCGGTGACCTCAAGGATGAGCGCGCTGGCAGGCAGACCTCCCGCGTCGAGCGCCTGCTTCACCACCTTGAGCATGTCGTCTTGGGCCAACTGAATCCCGGACACGTTGACGCTCACGAAGAGCTTCTCGGCTTCAGGGTAGTTCGCGCGCCACGTCGCGAGCTGGCGGCAAGCCTCGTCCATGGCCCAGCGCCCGAGCGGTACGATGGTGCCGGTACGCTCGGCGGCCGGGATGAAGAGCCCGGGCGAGATGAACCCGCGCTCCGGGTGCTCCCAGCGTGCCAGCGCCTCAAAGCCCACGAGGCGGCCGATCTTCAGCGAGATGATAGGCTGATAGTGCAGCCGAAGCTCGTTTCGCTCGATGCCGCCTTGCAGCTCGCTCTCGATCTGGAGGTCTTGGACCGCCGCGAGGTGCATGGCTTGGTCGAAGATCTCCACCCCCGGTTGCCCGGTCCCGCGCACACGCGCCAGGGCAGCGGTCGCGTCGCGGACGATCTCGTCGGGCGAGCTGTAGCCGACCGTCGAGACCGCGATACCGATACTCACCGGCGCGTACACCTCCTTCCCGTCGACGATGACCGGTTCGGAGAGCTTCCGCTGGAGTCGCCGCGCCAGGCGCAGCGCGTTGCGGGTGCCTCCGACATCGCGCGCGACCAGCGCCAGCTCGTCGGCGTCGACGCGCGCCAGGACGTCGCCGCGACGGATCATCGCCAACATCCGCTTGCTCATCGTCGCCAAGAGCGCCTCGGCGCCGGCCATCCCCAGGCTGCCGCTGAGCTTCTTGTAGCGGTCGATGCCCATCACGAGCAGCCCGAAGCTGCGCCGGTCGTCGCGCCGCACGCCAGCGACGGCGCGTCCCAGGTGCGCGCGGAGGACGTCGCGGTTCGGCAGCCCCGTGAGGGCGTCGCGCTCCCGCTGGCTGTCGAGGTCGGTCAGCGAGCCGGCGAATCGGCGCGGTTTGCCCGCCTCGTCGCAGAGCACGGCCCCGTGCGCCATGACCCAGCGCGGCCGCCCGTCCTCGCGCTGTAGGCGATGCTCCACCGCCACGGGGTCCCCAGAGCGCACATGGTCGATGTCCAAGAACGCTGAGATGGCCGTGCGGTCTGCGGACTCCACGCGCTCGATCCAGCGCGCGGGAGACGCCTGGGCGGTGGGCCCGTGGACGTCGATGATGGAGTTGAAGCGCAGCGAGGTCTCGAAGACCCCGCGCCGCACATCCCACTCCCAGATCCCGTCGCGGGTGCCTTTAGCCAGCAGCTCGAGGCGCTCGCGGTAGTCACCGATGGCGCGCTCCGACGCCCCCAGCTCGGCCTGGGCCATCAACCACGCGGTCGCGCTCGCGGGGTCGGCGAGTGTCAGGTGCGCGCGCAACGGAGCGGGTGCCGCACCAGTCGCTGCGGGGGGCTCCGGTTCGAGGCCCAAGCTCACGATCCGCACCTGATGCAGTCCGGCCGGCGCGCCAAGCGTCGTACCTTGCTCGCTGAGCAACGCCGCGGCGGCCTGGCTCGTGCTCGCGACCACGACGAGGAGCGCCACGTCGTCGGAACCCGCGCGCGCCAGGGCCTCCCCCAGCTCGTCCATCGACGTCAGCGCGACTCCACGGCCCTGTAGGGGTGCAAACGCGCCCCTCAACAGGCCCGCCACGCCGCCCGCCACATAGGCGACAACGGTGTGGGACATGGGTGGCTCCTGCTAGGTCAACCCGAAGCGATCGCGCCCCGGATGGCGATGTCTCGTGGTCTCGATAGGCGTCCGCGGGCCACAGCGCGTCCCGAGGACCGCGCCGCGGTGCGGGCCGTCCCGCCCGCCAGGTAGCACCCACCGACCCTATGACTTGCCGGTCGTGCTCCCTTCAGGCAGAACGGTTGCGCCCGAATGTAACTCAAGGCGCTCGCACGGCAAGAGAACGTATGGATGCGACCCCCGGGCCGTCGACACCGAGCCCCACGAACCCGTCCGGCGCGGCGGCAAGCTCGGCGCGGTGCTGTTCGCCGCCGATGGAGACCTCGACGGAGCGCCCGTCGACTTTGACGCCCACGACGGTGCCGCCGTCGGCCAGCCGCGCCTTCCACGACGCGATCTCGTCAAAGGCGAGCTCTTTACCCTGCGGTCGCCCCGCCCCGCGCCCGGTCTCCCGGACCGCCACCAGCTTCGCCACGCCGCCGCCAAACACCACTGCGTAGCCGCGCATGGGGTTGGGCGTGATGTCCTCGCGCTTTTCCTGGTCGCGCACGGTGGGCGTCAGGATGTCGACCAGCCCGAAGAAGAAGCTGACCGTCGGGCGCCGGTCGCCCAGCTCGCCAAAGCGCTTCTTGTCGTAGTCCGACATCGCCAGCGCCACCTCGGGCGCCATCTCGAAGCCCACGCGCAGGGTCGCGTCGAAGCGCCTGCGGGTGGTCGCGCCGACGATGGCCAGCAGCGGCTCTCCGGTGCGGCCCTCGCGCGGTTCCTGGTACCAGTCCATGCCATCGGTGCGGTACCGATCCCATCGCGCGCTCGTCGACACGCGGTCGGCGCCGCTCAGCACCCACACGGGCTCGTCGCCGACGATGACGTAATCGGTCGCGTAGGTCGGCCAGCTCCGGTGGCGCAGGAACTCGCGGGCGCCCTTATGGGTCAGCGCCTCGCCCGAGAAGTGTTCGCGCGCCGCCTTGATGGGCCACCTCATGGGCCGCGAGTTGGCGTTGCGCAGATATTCCCTGACGATCTGCTGCATCGGCCCCTTCGCGCCCAGGCCCGCGAGGTCGCGGTTTTCGGCCAGCATCTCCGCGACCTGGTCGAGCAGCTTCGGGTCTTCGGTGCTCGCCGAGAGCTTCGTCAGCCAGCGCGTGCTGCGTTCGAGCTCGCCGATCCCCTGGAGCTCCTCCGCCAGCTCTTTCATCCAGCGCTGGCCGTGCTCTTTTGCCTGCGGCCGCTTCAGCCCGTAGGTCACCAGCTTCTCAAAGAGCGCGGCCTCCTCGTGCCTGTCGAGCCGTAGCTTGCGCGCCAGCGAGCGGACCGTGTCCTGCAGCCCCACGCTCAAAAACCCATCGGGCGACTTGGTCATCGTCGCCTTCGCTTGGGCGAGGAACGCGTCGACCTTGTCGACGCTGGGAGGCGGCGCGCCCACGTACACGCTGACCGGCGTGACCTTCCCAAGCAGCGCCTCCGCGGCCGCCCAGTAGCTGCGGATGAGGCTCTCGGCTCGCCGCTTTAGCGCGAACGCGTCGCCGGTCGCCTCGAGCCGCGCCAAAAACCCCCAGCCGTGGAAGTTCTGCGTGTAGATCTGAATCAGCACGCCCAGGGCCACCTGCCGGTCCACCGCGCTCGCCCGCGTCTCGCCGCCCGCGACCTGAAACAGGCGCGCCACCACGGCGGCCTCGCGCCGGGAGTCGGCGTCCTCCACCATGCGTGACCGCTCCTCCTCGGCGACGTGCGCCGCGTCGGCCCTCGCGCGCGCCTTCGACACCAGCGCCTCGTATTGGTCGAGGGTCAGCCGCGCCAGGTCGAAGCCCTCGTCGATGCCGCTGGCCTCGCGAAGTGCTCTCCGCGCCTCCTCGTAGCGCGCGTGGTCGAAGAGGTCGATGCCCTCGCTGAACTTGCGAAACGCCGTGAAATCCGCCGTGTGCACCTTGCCGACCGCCGCCCGCTCCTTGGGCGCCATGGTGACGCCCGTGGCCGCGATGAGCTTTCTCACCAGCTCCTTCTCCAGCTCGAAAAACGCCTCCTTCGACCCGACCACATTCGCCGCCAGCAAGACTTTGCCGCCCGCTATCGCCACCAGCCGGCCATCCAGCCGCATCGTGTCCCCGACCACGGTGTAGGCGCCCGTGATCATGTGCGAAGCCCCGGCGAGCTTCCCGATCTGCACCGCCGTCTTCGGGTCGACCATGCCCGAGCCGCTGAGCTTCAGCTCGGCGCGGATGTCGTTGAGCCGCGCGCGCTCGACCAGCTCGAAGGTCGCGACCGAGGCGAGGTCCGTCGTCAGCATCGCCTGCAGGCCCTTGCCCAACGCGGCGTACTCCTGGCCCGACCCGTTGGTGAAGTCCAGCACCGCCACGCGCATCGGCGCGTCGCTCTTCACGCCGAGCGCGTGCGGGACCAGCGCCACCGCCCCCACCAGCGCGACCAGCGCCCCCCGCCCCACCGTCGCCCACCGTCCCCTCATCTCCGCCCCCTCCCGTTCAGCGCCGTGAGCTCAGCGCTCGGTCAAGTCGCGACCGCGCGGCGCGCGAGCCAGCCCTCAGGGCGCCGGAAGCCTTCGAATCCGCAGCGTCGCCGGCGACCCCGCCGCGTCTCGCCCGAGCGCCATCAGGCGCGGTTGCTCGAGGGTCTCGCTGCGCACCAACCGAAAGTCCGTCCGCGTCGACCCCGCCTGGGGCGACCACAGCGCCTCCGCGCCCCCCAGGCTCGTCGCATCCCCGCTGGCCACCCACAGCGCCCCGGACGGATCCTGCGTCACGACGCGCGCGCCGCCCGCCTCGAGCGCCACGAAGGCCCAATCCACCAGGTCCGCGGAGCCGACGCTGACCCAGCTCCCGGCGCCGGCCCCCTCGATGCGATACGCGAACTCCTCAGGCCCCACCTCAGGAAAACGCAGGGCCAGCACCGCGGAACTCCCCGGCGCCCCGGCTGTGTTCGCGATGAGCAGGTCGTCGACGCCGATGCCCTTTGAGCTGCCCGACGCCGTCGCCAGCGTCGACGTGCTCAGCCGGACCCCGCCCGAGATCGCCGCGTACACATGCGCCGCGTCGATCCCCGTGCGCACCGCCGCGACGTCAAAGCGCTGCGCCCCCGCCGAGTCGACGCTCTCCATCGCGCTCACGCTCCCGTCGGGGCCAAAGCGCTGGCGCTGTAGGATCTCACCGCCCTCGGTCTCGCCCACGGAGTACACCGCCAGCTCGTCGCCCAGGGCCACCAGCGACGGCAGGCCCCGGTGGGCCTCGGCGATGACCAGCGCCACCGCGGGCGGCGGCCCCGCATCGACCCGCCACAGCGTGAACTTCGCCATCCCCGCCTCGACATCGGGCTGTAGCGCCATCACCCCGAAGCCGCCGCCCGGCCGCCCGACGACCTGGAGCTGCGTCGGCTCGAGCCCCTGCGAGCTCGGCAGCTCCAGCGGCCCATACAGCACATTGCCGTCGTGGTCGGTGACCAGCAGGCGCAGCGACGGCGCCAGCACGCGCGACCAGACGACGCCGAAGCGCTCGCCCGCGCCATCGGCGGCGAAGCGCGCGACCTCGTCCAGATCCCCCTCGCCGGTGGGCAGCGTGCGGTCCTTCTCCCCCAAGGCTTCGCAGGTCTCGCCGCCGGCCGCGCACGCCCCCAGGCATCGCGCCACCGACACCGCGCCATCCCCGCCGTCGGCGCAGCGGCGCGTCACCCCCGACTTGCAAGGCAAGGTCTCCCCCGGCGCGCAGGTCGCGCGGCACGCGGGCAGCACCGGATCGCAGCCCAGCGCGCAGGTGGTCAGCAGAAGCGGCGCCTGCCCCGGGTCGACGCACTCGGTCAGCGCGCCGCTGGTGCAGGCCACGGCGCCTTTGACGCAGCGCGCGACGTCCGGCCCCGTCTCAGCGTCCGCCACGCCGTCAGCGCCTCCGTCGACCTCCCCGTCGCCGTCCGAGTCGACCTCCGCCGCGCCGTCGCCCGACGAATCGCCCCCGATCTCCAGGTCGCTCGCGATCTCGGCATCCGCCCCCGCATCGGCCGCCGAGTCTGCGCCAACCTCGGGCCCCGCGTCAGCGTCGGCCCGCGTATCGGCCACCTCCGCCCCATCCGCCTGCGGCAGCTCCGCGGTCGCGTCCGCCCCCCCGTCCTCGCCCCCACAGCCTGCCAGCAGCGCCATCACCACCGCCAACACCAAACCGCCCCGCGCCCCCATCGGCCACCTCCGTCGCGCCGGAGCATAGCCGCAGCCCGGCGCCGCGGTCACGCCGCCTGGGCCACCGCCGCGTCGCGCGCCGCCCGCCGCGCGCGGTCCCGCGCCTCCCGCCCCGTACCGGCGTAGGGCTCTCGCGTCCCCATGATGTGGTCAAAGAGCGGCCACGACACGCACCAGTTCGTGTTCTGGTCGGGCCCCATGTGGTGGTCGTAGTGCCACGGCAGGTGCTGCCGCGCCCACGCGGGGTCCAGGTGCGAGCGCTTGTGGACGCGGTAGTAGTTGAGCGCCGACAGCGCCACCGTCGCGGTGAAAAACGGCGCGACCGGCAGCAGCGGGAGGTGCGCCGCGACGGCCAGCGTCAACGTGAGCGCCTCCTTGCTCTGCCCGTGCCAGCCCCACAGCGGCCGCTCGTAGTCCGGGTCGCGGTGGCCATTTCGCCGGACCTGCCGGTGGTGCTCATGCCAGTGAAAAGACCAGAAGCTCTTCCGATTCCGGCCCAGGCCATGCAGCACATGCTTGTGGATGAACCACTCCGAGGCGTTCGCGTACAGCAGCCCCACGGGGATTCCGATCATCGTTGGCTCCAAGTCGGTCGATGAATAACGTAACCGATCGGTCGCGATTCTACGTTCGAGGCCGCCGGGATCCAGAAAAAAACGCTGCGGGCGGGCTACTGGACTCTCGGGCCAGCGCGCCCGCAGCGTTTTTTGCCCGCCGCTCCGTGCTGTGGGGGCCCGCGCGATAGAAGGTGGACGCGGAGGCCAGTTCCGATCACTGTGGCGGCAACATGACGAGCCGAACAAGCGACAAACCAAGCCCAGGGCTGAAACGCGGCGTCGAGCCCGCCCGGGTCCCCGGGTCCCGCCCCGGTCCCCTCGGCGGCGTGCGCGACGCGAACCGCCGCCAGCGCACCCACGATCTCTGCGCCGCGGCCTTAGCGCTCTTCCTCGAGCAGGGCATCAACCCGGTGGCCATCGAGGCCATCACCAGCCGCGCCGGCGTCGCCAAAGCCAGCTTCTATCGCTACTTCAAGGACAAGGAAGAGCTCGTCGCGACGCTCTTCGCGCCCGTGAGCGGGGCGACCCTCGACGCCCTGAGCACCTGCGCGGCGACCCTGGCGGACGCGCGACAAGCCAGCGAGCTGCTGCCCGCCTACCAGCGCCTCGGCGCCGCCCTCGCGCGGGTCATCTTCGCCCACCGCGACGTCGTCCTCCTCTATCTGCAAGAGGCCCGCGCCCCCGGCGTAGGCGCCCGCCGGCCCGTCAGCGACCTCGCCCAAGCCATCGACGACCACGCCCGCCAGCTCACCGAGGCCGGCCGCGTCCACCGCCTGCTCCGCCCCTTTGACGCCCCGACCAGCTCGCTGGCCGTCGTCGGCGCCGCCGAGCGCCTGCTCTTGGCGGTCCTGCGCGGCGAAGACGTCGGCGACCCCCTCAACCTCCCCACGGCCCTCGCCAGCATGGTCCTCGACGGTCTGCGCGCGCCGCCGACCCCCGAGTAGCCGCGCCCGCCCCCCGGCCGCCGCCTCCCTCCACGGGGAGAGGTTGACTCCAACCCGCCCGCCGAGGAACCTGCGCCGACATGCGAGCCGGACCCACCAGCGGCGCCACCCGAGCAGCCGGCGTTCTCGCCGCCTGCCTCTTCGCCATCGCCCCGGCCTGCTCGGCGGGCTCGAGCGCGGCCGACGCAGCCCAGGACGCGACCGCCGACCTCCCCCACGACGCGACCACCTCACCGGACGCCCTCGCCGCCCCCGACGCGCCCGACCCCGTCCTCGCCTGCGCCGGCGGCGTCCTGCGCGTCGTCTCCGTCCGCCCCTGGCCCGGCGGCGGCTACCAGCTCGTCCTCGACCCCGCCACCGCCTCCCCCGTCACCGTCGAAGCCGACCCGCCAGCCTCCTTCCGCGTCGCCCACGGCCCGGCCCCAGCCGGCCCCGGCCTG
>CAZNZH010000071.1:0-12668 GCA_964577445.1 uncultured Myxococcales bacterium | reverse complement strand
CCTGGCGAAGCGCCGTCTCGGCGGGCTCGAGCGCCGGGCGCCCGATGCGCAAGAGCAAGCGGCCGATACGCTCGACGGGAGCGGCCAGATCGGCGGTGCCGAAGCCCGAGTCCACCAACACCAGCCCGTCGCCGGTGTCCACGAGCAGGCAGTGGCAGACCATGTGCGCGGGGCGGCCGGGGTCGTGGGTGGCCAGGGGGCCGCCGACCGGGTGAAAGCTGGCGCAGTTGAGGTGGTAGACGTGCACGCTGGGCCTCCGTGTCGGGCTGCGCTCGCGTCGCGTAGCCGCTGGCGGAGCATAGCCGCTCGCGGGCGGCTGCGCGACGCGCGCCAGGTCTCTAGCGTCCTCCGACCACCGCGGGATCCTCGGTGGTCCCCCACGAGAGCACCGGCGCGCAGACGGTCTCGACCGAGACCTCGGCCACGAAGGGATCGATCTGCGGCCGCAGGGGCCGGAGCGCGCGGACGTGGCTGGCGTTGTCCGTGCGCACCACCTCGGTCTCCACCGAGAGCACAGCCCCTGCCTGAGTGATCACAGAGACCACGCGGCAGATGGACGGAGAGCGGCTGGACCCGGCGATGGCCAGATGCGCCCCTTCACGCCCGCTCAAGATCTCGGCGAGCACCACCGGCTTCGCTCGCATGTTTGGGTAGACGGACCGTGGGCACTTCTCAGCCTCGCCGCGCACCACCGCGAGGCAGATCTCGCGCGTGGGGTCGGGGAGCGCGCGGCGCGGCGCGGGGCTCACCGGAGCCTTTGGGGGCAGGCGATCGCAGGCGGCGTCGCCCTCGTACAGCGAGAGCGCTGAGAGCAGGCCGATGCAGTCATTGGGTGTGAGCCCTTGGCAGCCGTGGCTCCAGTCTCGATCGCGCGCTTGGCCGAGCGTTATGCACGCCTCAGCCACGACCCCCTCCGCGCCGGGACAGATCGCCTTGGGCCCCTCAACCTTCAACTGGCAGAAGCCGCGGAACGCCTCGGCCACCGCGTCGCAGGCTGAGGCGTCGCCCAGGGGCAGGTCGCGCACGGCGAGCCACCCGTGGCACATCAGCGCCGGGAGCCCGTCCCAGTACTCGTCACACGCGGCCGGGTTCGAGCCCGCGAGGATCCTGCATCCGTCCGAGATCTCCTCGAGCCGCTCGAACTCGAGCACCTTGAGACGCTGGTCAGCTTCGACCGTCCCGTCCCGCCCTGGCGTAGCCCTTGGCAGGCGCGGCATCGCGGCGGCGAGGCGCGCGAGCAGCGCTCGCTCGCGGCCCTGCCAGTAGCGGTCGACGTCGTGCAGCGCGTTGCCGATGGTCATCGCGCTGAGGCTTACGTAGGTCTCGGTGCGCTTGTGCAGCTCGCGGCGGGCGACGGTGGCCGGGGAGTCCGGGACGCTGCACTCCTCGCCGGGCTTGAGCGGCTTGGGCGTCTGCGCCGGCTCCTGCGCGGTGGCGCTGGCAGCGATCCCAGCCCACATGGCCGCGGCGAGCAACCAGCCGAACAGGCGCCGCGGCCTCACAGCTCTGTGACGCGGGCGCTGTCTCGCCCGTAGATGTCGGTGAGAAAATGCACCCGCCCGCCGTCGCTGGCCCGCGCGGTCAGGTACTCGACGATGATGGGGACCGTGTGTCGAAGCGAGATGGGCGTCTCGCGTGTGTGCTCCATCACCCGCTCGTCCTCCGCCGTCTGCCACGAGCCGTCACGCCGCAGCAACAGCTCGGCGAGCTGTAGGGGCTTGTTTACGCGCATGCAGCCGTGGCTGAAGGCCCGCCGCGTCTCGCGGAACTTCCTCTTGTCGCTCGTGTCGTGCAGGAACACGAAAAAGCGATTCTCGAACATGAACTTCACCTTACCCAGCGCGTTGCCCGGGCCGGGTTTGCGGCGGACCCACATCGACTTGGGGTTGTCCGCGTTCATGACCTCGAAGCGCTGCGACTCCCAGAAATCCGGGAGCGGGTCCTCGCCCTCGGCGGCGCGCGCGCTCTGCTTTTGTTGCCACTTCGCCTCGTCGCGCAAGAGCTCCTCCTGAAGGATGCGCGGCGGGACGTTCCAGTAGGGGTTATAGATGACGGTGTCGATGCGGGCGGTCAGCTCGGGCGTGGCGTTGACCAGCCGCGCGCCCCGGCGGGCGGGGTTGCCCACGACCGTCTTGAAGCGGAGCAGGCGCTCGGGTCCGTCCCACACCTCACCGTGGAAGTCCGGCAGCACGATGTAGACGGCGAACGGGTGGTCGCGCAGATCGCTCTGGCGCAGTCGGGCCAGGTTGAGCTCGACGCTGGCGAGCCGCTCGGCGGCGGGGACGGCGAGCGCGTGAAGCAGGGCCGTGTCGATGAGCGCGGCGTCCTTCGATGGCCGGGTGAGCTGGTAGGCGGTGCGCGCGCGGCGCAGGGCCTCGGTCAGCGCCTCGTCCCAGACCTCACCCGCGCCGGCGCCTTCGGGATCTTCCTGCGCCAGCCGCGCCCGCAGCGGCCCGATGGCGTCGTGAGCCTTGCCCGGGCGGGCCTTCTTCGCCGACTCCGGGACGGGGATGAAGTCGCCCGCCTCGACGATCGCGCGGTAGCGGGGGAGCGCCTGCCGGAGCCGGTCGTAGGGCACGCTGGCCGGCGCGAGCGTGGCCAACAGCGCCTCGGGCGCGTCCCACCCGGCGAAGGCGGCGACCAGCTCGCTCTGAACGCGCGCCTTCGCCTCTCCGGGCTCTGGCCGCAGGGCACCCAGCGCGTCGGCGAGCGCTAAGAAGAGCGCCACGGAGGCGTGCTCGATGTGCACCCCGCGCACGGCCCGGGCGTGGTTGGCGTCCCCGTCGCGGGTGAAGCGCGAGTCGGCCAGCGCCTCAGCGCGCAAGGTCTCCAGGTCATCGACCAGCGCCCGGGTGGCCTCGTCGGCGCGGACGCCGTGATCTGCCACGGTCGCCGCCAGGTCGAGCAGCGCCTCCGCGCGCGCCGGCCAGCCGGCCTCGTCGTCGTCGACCAGGCTGACGGCGGCTGGTCGATCGCCGGATCGCAGCTCGAGCTGGCGCAGGGTCGCGCGCACCGGGTCCGAGAGCGCCACCGGGCCCGCCATGGCCGCGTCCAGGAGCTCGGTGTAGTCCGGCGCGACGATGGGCGGCGGCGGCGGCGGTGGGGCGGGCGCCGCCTGGGCCACCGGGGCCGCGGGAGAGGTGGGTGCTGGGGCCGCGGGCGCCTCGGGGTCGTCGCAACCGGCCCAGGCGAGGGCGGAGAGGAGCGCGAGACACGCGATGGGGACCCGGACCCGCGTCATGGGGCCGAATGCTCCAGCACCGGCTTGTACGAGCCCGCCATCAGCTCCAGGAACTCCGGAGAGCGGGCCCAGGTCAGCACATGGTGGACGCGCCAAGCGGGCAGGGGGTGGCTTCGCTGAGTGGTGTTGAGCAGATCCATTACATAGACCAAGAGGTCGTTGTCGCGCATCGCCTCGGCCCGATCAGCCTGATCGATGAAGGCGCCGACGTCCAGATCGGCGGCGAGTCGCCGGCTGCCGCCCGCCAGCAGCATGTGGGTGCGCACGCAGACCTCGAGCGAGCCCGTCGTCACCAGCTCGCCGCGGTCGGCTGAGAGCTCGGCCATCTGGTACCAGCGGGCGAGTGCTATGCGCAGCGGCATGGCCAAGACACCGGCGATGCCGAGGAACTTCGACAGGATGCCGAGCCCGCCGACGGCCAAGAGCTGGGCGAGGGTCCGGTAGAGGACGTGGCCGAGCTTCACGTGGGTGAGCTCGTGGCCCAACACCGCCAGCACCTCCTGGTCGTCCATCCCGTCGAGCAGCCCCGTGGTGACCGCGACGATGGGCTTCGATGCGCCCGACGTGTAGGCGTTCATCACCGGGGTCTGGACGATGTAGAGCGGCGGCGGGTCGATGTCGAGGCGGCCAGCCGCCTGCAAATAGAGGCGCAAGAGCGACGGCGCCTGCCGCTCGCCGACCTCGACGGCGCCGGCGAGGAAGTTGAAGCGCGTCAGCTTGTCCAGGGTCCCGCCGAGCGCTTTGGCCAGCAGCTCGTCCGCGTAGGGGATGGCCTTGAGCTTGGCGAGCGCCTCGTGGTCCCACGGGTGCGCCAGCGCAGCGGCCGTCACGTCGGTCAGCGGCTCACCGGAGACCCGGAACAGGCCCTCTTTGCAGCGCCCGCAGCGGGGCTTGCTGAGGTCACGCAGCGCCGCCTCGAGCGGCACGTTGTTGGCGGCACCGCAGAATCGGCACGCGATGCGGGACTTGTCCTGGGCCGTCTTGGGCACTGGGCACTCCGGGAGGGCGGTGGCGGTCGCGTCGGCCCCCCAAAGGCGCGGGGGGGCCGCCCTATTCCAGCTCGCCCTGGATCAGCGTGTGTCCGTTGTCGCGGACCAGGGCGTCCAGCACCGGCTTGATCACGGTCCCGGGCGCGAAGAGCGGCGAGAGCGTCCCCAGGTCCAGCTCGGGGATGGAGATGCCACCCAGCGGCTCGCCGAAGAGGCCGTCGAGCGCGCCGTCAAAGAGCGCGCCCTCCAGCAGGTCTTGAAGCGCCTGCTCCTCGCCCTCAAAGAGCTCGGGCACGTACTCCCAGTGGTACCAGATGTTGTCGATGCCATGGATCTGCACGCCGAAGGTCGTGCCCTCGTCGGTCTCGGTCGTGACGAACTCCATGCTCATCTCAAGCGAGATGTAGACGCCGATCTCGCCGAGCCCGCCGAAGAGCGGCGAGACCATGTCCACGTCGACGAAGAGATCGCCGACCTGCACCTTCATGATGCCGTCGGGGCTGCACCCGTTGAGGATCGGCGGCAAGAGGAAGTCGAGGTTCAGCGCCAGGTCGTCCACCGGGATGCCCCCCAGGCCGCCCGAGTCGCCGGTCAGCGCCGCGAGGGCGTCGGAGTCCAGCGACAGGTTCAGCGTCCCGCCGTACCAGACCGCCATCAGCAGCTCGTTGAGGAAGTCGTCCCAGAGCGCGAACTCGAACGACGACTTGCCGGGGAGACTCCACAGCGGCGAGTAGCCCTTCAGGCAGGTGCCGCGGGCCAAGGAACCCAGCAGGTTCTGCGGCACCTTCTTCGTGGCGTCGATGAGCGCGCCCAGCCCGAGCCGCGCGCCGTCGTCGCTGAAGGCCAGCGAGTGCACCCGGCTGTTCAGGGTCAAGGTGATGGCGTCGAGGCCCTCGGCCAGCGGCGGGATCTCGAAGGTCTGGCTGATGGCCAGGGCGTCGAGGAGCGTGGTGAGCGTGTCGCCGACCAGGCTGCCGATCTGATCTTCGAAGAGATCCTCGATGCTGCCGGTGAAGATGTTGATCACGAAGTCGATGAGCCAGTCAAAGAGCCAGCCCAAGATGCCGTCGATGTCGATGTCGATGGACTGGAGCCCGACCTTCGCGTTGACCAGCGAGACCTTCAGCACCGCCTCCTTGGCCGACGCCAGGAGGTCCGCCTTGAGGTCGATGACGCCGATCTGCAGCTTGCCGCCGAAGTCCGGGCACAGGTCGATGCCCAGCACCTTGCACTCGCCCTTCAGCTTCACCTTGATCTTCATGTTCTTGATCTTGGTGCCGAAGTGCAGCCCGCCGTCGAAGGAGTCGAGGTAGATCTCCGGCGGGTTGAACGCGAGGCCCGACAAGATGAGGTCGTAGCCGAGCCCGATCGAGGTCGGCGGCGGCAGCACCGTGCTGAGATCGAAGGCGCCGATGGCCACCTCGAGGATGGTCGCGAGGTCGTCGGGGTGGCTCGGGTTGTGGTTGCCGTCGTCGAAGAACTGGTCGTCCAGCCACGCCTTGATCGCGTCGGGGATGAAGGGCGGCTTCGGGTCCATCGGGTAGTATTTCTCAGCGAAATAGAAGGACTGGGTGATCTTCGAGATCTGCCCGGCCTGGTCCTCGGCCTCGATCTCCAGGACGTTCAGGCCCCAGCGCGGGATCATGATGGCGGTCCAGGTGCCGTCGGCGTTGATCTTGGCCGGCGCACCGTTGACGCGCACCGACGCGACGACCGTGATGGTGTCGTTGGCCACGCCCGAGACCGTGACGCTGGGCTTGAAGCCCTGAAGCGTCGCGCCGCGCTCGGGGTGCAGGACGCTGATGGTCGGCGGCGCGCCCTCGACCTGCACATCGACGCTGCCGCCCACCGTGGGTGTGTCGGCGAGCCGCACGCTGATGGTGTACAGGCCCTCCTCGGTGAAGCTGAGGGTCTTTTCGCCGAAGAACTTGGCCGGCGCGCCCACGGGCGAGACCTCGGCCGGCAGGGTCGCCGCGTCGAGCACCGGGTTGTCGTACTTGTCGCGGGCGATGACGACCAGGTTCATCTTCTCGTAGGTCGCGAAGAAGGGCTTGGGCGGCTGTAGCGCGAGCTGCATCGTCACGGGGATGTCGGGGGTGACCTCGAGCACCGCGGGGGTCAGGGCGAAGAGCGTCCAGTCCAGCGCTTGTGGCACGCAGCGCACGGCGTACTTGCCGGTCACCGTGCCCGAGACGGCGAACCCGGTCAGCGACAGCTTGGTGGGCATGTCGATGGCCATCGGGAAGCCTTCGACCGTGTTGCCCTGCTTGTCTTCGGCGTGGCAGCCGACCGTGGTCGAGTAGCCGGCGACGATGCTCGGCGCGCCGAGGGTCGTGATGAGCCGGTAGGGCTGACCCGGCGTGACCGTGACCAGCGCGGGCGTCGCGTCCTCGGGGCCGTCCTTCTGGCGGCACCGCACGCCGTAAGTGCCCACGCTCAGCGCCTTGAGCTTGAAGTTCGAGTGCACCAGCCCGTCGGTGCCGCCCGGGTTCGGTCCGTCGGGGCTGACGAAGACCTGCCAGCCCTCCTCGACCGGGTTGTCGTAGGCGTCCTTGCCCGAGCAGGTCACCTTGGCCGTGCTGCCCGCGGGGAGCTGCACCGGCTCGACGACCGTCTCGATGTCGAGGGCGGGGCCGGCCTCCACGCGCACGATGGCCGGGGTGGGGTCGATCCAGTTCGTGGCGTCCAGAACGCAGCGCACCCTGTAGGTCGCGGCGGAGCGAAACGTGACGTAGTCGCCCTCGACCACGGGCTCGTAGAGGATGCCGGCGGGCGTCTCGAAGAGCTCCCAGTGCGTCGGCGGGGCGCCCTGGCCCTCGGCCAGGCCCTGCACCTCGCACCGCACGAGCACCTTCACGCCGGCTGACGGCGCGTCGTCGCTGACGCCGGTCTGCACGGTCAACGACGTGATCGGCGTGTCCGGTGGCTTGATCGGCCCCGCGTCCGGCTTGACTACGTCGCTGTCGATGGCGCCCGCGGCCCCCGGCGTGGTGTCCGAGCAGCCGCTGGCTGCCAGCAAGGCAGCAACAGCAAAGGATGTGATGACGGTTTGCGCGCGCTGCCGCATTGGGGGTCCCCGGAACGGAGGTACTTCAACTGGGAGTATAGGGTGCCCGCGCGTCGCCTACAAACACGGAGTTCGCCAATCTTGTCGCGCGGGTGACCGGCGCGGCGCCCGCTGCGTGCTTCCCTCGGCGCCCAGCGCGGGATAGCGTCCGGCGCCATGCCCGAGCCCGACCGCCTCCTCACCGGATTGAACCAGCAGCAACGCGCGGCCGTGGTCCACCGGGGGGGGCCGCTGCTGGTGCTCGCGGGCGCTGGGAGCGGCAAGACGCGCGTGATCGCTGTGCGAATCGCCCATCTGGTCGAGACCGGCACGCTCCCCGAGCACATCTTGGCGCTGACCTTCACCAACAAGGCGGCTGGCGAGATGGCCGAGCGGGTGACCCAGCTCGTCGGCGCCCAAGCGGCGGCGTCCATCACCGTCAGCACGTTTCACGCGCTGGGGCTGCGTTTCGTCGAGGAGGAGGCGCGGCGCCTCGGCCTGAGCCGGCCGATAACCCTCATCGACGCCAGCGATCAGGCGGTCGCCGTCCGCCAATGCCTCAAGCGGCTCCGCATCGACCCGCGCAGGCACGACCCGCAGCTCTTCCTCAGCGGCATCTCCCGCGCGCGCAACGCCGGCATCAGCGCGGACGACCTCGCCAAGCGCGCCGACAGCCGCTACACCGCCGCGGTCTACCGGGGGTACATCGAGTGGCTGCGGGCCAACCGCGCGGTCGACTTCGACGACCTGCTGCTCTTGCCGCTCCAGCTCTTGCGCGAAAACCCGGAGGTGCTCGCCCGCTGGCGCGACCGCTTTCGGGCGGTGCTGGTCGACGAGTACCAGGACACCAACACCGTGCAGTTCGAGCTGGTGCGGACGCTCACGGAGGCCCACCGCCAGCTCTGCGTCGTGGGCGACGACGACCAGAGCATCTACGGGTGGCGCGGCGCCTGCATCGACAACATCTTGGGCTTCGAGTCGTGGTTTCCCGACGCCCGGGCCATCGCGCTCGAGCAGAACTACCGCTCGACCGGGCACATCCTGGCGTCGGCGAACGCGGTCATCGCGCTCAACCGCAGCCGCAAGGAGAAGCGCCTGTGGTCGGACGGCGGCGACGGTGAGAAGCCGCGCGTGGTGACCTGTAAGGACGCGGTGGGCGAGGCGGCGTTCGTGGCGGCCGAGATCCACCGCGCGCACACGGAAGAGGAGCGGCCCTACGCGGACTTCGGGGTGCTCTTTCGGGCGTCGGCCCAAGCCTCGGCCATCGAGGAGGCGTTTCGGCTGGCCGGGATCCCGTACCGCCTCGCCGGCGCCTTCGGTTTTTACGAGCGCAAGGAGGTCAAAGACGTCATCGCCTACCTGCGTCTGGTGCATAACCCCAAGGATCGCGCGGCGTTCGCGCGCATCGTGAACTTCCCGCAGCGGGGGATCGGGCCGAAGCGGTTGGCGGCGCTGCTGGCCTTCGCCGACGAGCACCACCTGTCGCCGCTGGCGTCGTGCGCGCGCGCTGGCGAGGTGCCGGGGATCTCGGGTGCCGAGGCGAAGGCGCTGGGCGCGCTGCACGAGGTCATCGAGCGGGCGCAGGCGCGCTTTCACGAAAACGGGGCCGACCTCGCGGGGGTCGCCGAGAGGCTGTGCGAGGACGTGGGCGCGCGGGCGGCGTGGATCCGCGACCCGACCGAGGGGCCGGGCGGGCACACGCGCTGGCGCACGGTCGAGGCGCTGATGGCGGCGATTCGGCGCTGGCAGGCGCGGGCGAAGCCGGGGGCGGACATCGGGGTCTGGATCCAGTCGACGGCGCTGGACCGACGCGAGCCCGAGGGCGCGGAGACCGAGGACCAGGTGAGCCTGATGACCGTCCACGCGTCCAAGGGCCTGGAGTGGCCTGTGTGCTTCGTCATCGGCTGTCAGGAGGGGACGATGCCCCATCAGCGCACCATCGATGACGGCGGCGACATGTCGGAGGAGCGGCGGCTCTTCTACGTGGCCATCACCCGGGCGCGCACGCGGCTCTATCTGTCGTGGAGCCGCATGCGGCGCACCTTTCACGGCAACGAGCCGGCCCGGCGGACGCGCTTTCTCGACGCGATTCCCCTCGAGCACATCGAGCTGGTCGACCGCATGCAGGGCGGCAGCGAGGCGACGAAAGAGCAGACCCAGGCGCGCTTCGCCGCGCTGCTGGACCGCATCGGCAAGGCGAAATGACGCGGCCTTGCCACCGCGTAGGGGACCGGGCAGGCTACCGGTCCCGCGACCTTCTTAGGGGACGTACCTCATGCGACGACTGCTCGGCCTCCTCGTGACCTCCGTGACCCTTGCGTTGCTGACCCTGTCGGCCCAGGCGCTCGAGCTCACCCAGCGCCAGATCCCCGTCACCGGCTCGCTCAACGTGGCGGGCGCGGCGAAGGTGGCGGACAAGATCCTCGACCTTGAGAGCGCCGGGGTCGCGCCCATCTACCTGATCATCAGCGCGACCGAGGGCACGGCGCAGGGCGTGCTGCTGGTCGCCGACACCATTCAGCAGGTCGAGAGCCCCGTCGTCGCGGTCATCGTCACCCAGGTCCACGGCGCCGGGGCGACCGTGGCGCCCTTCGCCGACCGCGTGGTCATCTACCCGTCCGCCGGCTTGGTCTTCACCGAGGTGCCCTACGAGGGCGTGAAGAAGCCCGAGCCGCCCAAGCCGCCGGCCGAGGGCGCGGAGGTGCCCAAGGAGATCCCCCAGCCGGAACCCGGCGAGGTGCTGCTTCAGAAGGCGCGGACCAGCTACCTGGACCGCTTCTGGGAGCGGGTCGCGGGGCGAATTCACTGGAAGTCACAGACCCTTCAGGCGCGCATCGATGAGGGCGGCTTCATCCTGACCCCGCGCGAGGCGGTCGAACAGAAGATCGTCGACGCGCTCGTCGACCGCATCACCCTGCTGCGGCTGCCCGAGACCAAGCGCGAAGTGAAGACGGTCACGACCGAGAAGAAAGAGCGGACCGTGATGCCGAAGGGCGACTAGCGGGCCGCCCCGCGAGCGTCGCTGGGACTGTCGCCGTTCGCCAGGTCTCGACCGCGCCGCCAGCGCCCGACTCCGTGCCCTTCGTGTCCCTCCGCGCCTCCGTGGTAAAGAGCGGACTTCCAAGCCGCACCGGCCGCGCGCGCCTGGCGTATCCCGACTCAGCCGGCGAGGCGGCGTGGGTCGTTCAGCGCAAGTAGTCGGGCCTGACTAACTCTAAGATGTCTTCGGTGCCCTGGCTCACCTGGCCGAAGGCCTCGATGATGCCGATGGCGACCCACGCGAAGATGACGATGGTGAGCAGGAACCCCAGCGCCCGCAGCAGCCCGCGGATGCCGCGCTCGAGCCGCTCCGCGTAGGTGACGCCGAGCGCGCGCAGCGACTCGACCAGGGTCCCGGCGCGCTCGCCCGCGATGAGCACCATGAGCTCGCCGGACCCGATGAGCCCGGTGCTGCCGAGCGCCCCGGCCAGGGTGGAGCCGGAGGAGAGCAGGGCGCCGGCCTCGGCGGCGCAGGTGCGCGCGAAGGGATCGACGGTCACCGCCGCGGCGGAGTCCAGGGCGTCGAAGAGCGGCAGCCCCGCCTCGATCTGATCGGCAAATGCTCGGCAAAAGGCGCCGCGCACGGCGAGGCGGTAGACGCTGGCAGGCCAGGGCAGGCGCCAGGCGACGCGCCGGAGGTCCTGGCCCAGCCGGGTGGTGCGCAGGATGCGCGGCAGCGCTATCGCGACGAAGAACAGAAGCGCGCCGACCAGCGCGAGGTTGCCGAGGACTTTGGCCGCGTAGGCCCCCGTCGAGCCGGCCATCAGCTCGGGGATCGGGCCCAGCAAGATCGAGGTGCCCAAGACGCTCAGGGGATAGATGGCCGAGCGGAAGATCTGCCGCTGGGTGTCCAGGGTGGCGTCGATGCGCGCGGCGATGGCGTCGAGGGCGAGGGGCACAGAGCCGGTGCGCTCGGCGGTGCGGAGGCTCTGGAGCGCGGCGGCGTCGTAGAGCTCGGGGTGGCGCGCCGCCGCGTCGGCGAGCGAGGTGCCGGACTCGAGGTCGGCGCCGATGGCCATCAGGCAGGCGCGCAGGCGCGGGTGGGCGCCCGCCCCCAGGGTGCGGAGGGCCTCCGGCATGCCCAGCCCCGCCTGCAGGAGCCGTGAGAGGCTGGCGGACGCGTCCCGCACCGACGCGCGCGGGATGCGAAACCACGGCTCTTTGGCCGGGAGCGCCGGGCCCGCCGGTGGCGTGACGGAGGCTACCTGCGCGTCGCCCGCCACCGCGGGGACCGGCGGCGCCAGCGTGGCGGCCTCGGCGGAACCGGACGTCTCGCGAGCCTGCCACTTGCGGAACACGATGCCGCAACGCGCACACTCGACGGACTCGACCTGTTGGAATCCGCAGCGCGGGCACTCCATCGGCGCAATGTATCAGCGGCCCACGCGGGCGGCCAGCGCACGCCGCCAAGGCGCCGATCATCCTTGACTTTGCGGGCCTGGGAGCGGACAAAGCTCCCATGGCGACCCAGGCGAAAAAGCGAGGCGCGGCAGGCTCGCGGACGAGCCGTCATGAGGCGGCGCCGGCCGGCGCGCGGGTCGCCGTGACGGGCGCCTGCACCTACCTCGGCCAGCGCCTCATCGCCGCCCTGGAGCGCGACCCGGCCTGCGAGCACATCGTCGCGCTGGACATCGCCCGCCCGGCCACCGCGCGCACCAAGACCCGCTTCGTCCGCCTGGATCTCACCCGCCCAGACGCCGACGAGACCATGGCCAAGACGCTAATCGCCGACGGCATTCAGACCTTGTGCCACCTGGCTTTTTTGGGCTTCCCGTCCCACTCCGGCGCCTGGGCCCACGAGCTCGAGGCCATCGGCACGCTCTACGTGATGAACGCGGCGGCGGCGGCCAGCGTGCACAAGGTCGTCATGAGCTCGACGACCATGGTCTACGGGCCCTACCCGGATAACCCCAACTACCTGAGCGAGGAGCACGCCCTGCGCGGGCTTCGCGCGAGCCGCTGGGTCTCCGACAAGGTGGGTGCTGAGGAGGAGCTTTCCCGCCTCGCGGAGGAGCGCCCCACCATCACGACGACGGCGCTGCGCTTCGCACCGGTCGTGGGGCCTGCGCACAAGAGCCTCATCACCCGGATGCTTCGCCGCCCCGCCATGCCCCGCCTGATGGGCTTCGATCCGCTGATGCAGTTTCTCCACGAAGAGGACGCGGTCGCCGCGCTGCTGCTGGCCGTCCGCGAGGACCACCCGGGCGCCTACAACATCGTCCCCGAGGGTGTCCTCTACTACTCGCAGGTCCTCAAGCTCGGCGGAAAGCTGCCGCTGCCGCTGCCGCTCCTCCTGGCAGCTCCAGTCGCGACGGTGCTCCAGCCGGGCACGGCCGGTCCTGCCGACGCTGCC
>CAZNZH010000070.1:3259-12681 GCA_964577445.1 uncultured Myxococcales bacterium | reverse complement strand
CCCGACAGCGCGATCTGCCACTACTACCTCGGGTTGGTGTTCTCGTCGGTCAAGGCCTCCAGCCACTACGACCTGGCGAGAGCCCAGGCGGAGCTCGAGAAGGCCGGGTCGCTGGCCGACGCTCACGTCGAGCTGGCGATCATCGCGCGCAAGGAGGCCGACGCGGCGCGCGCCAAAAAGGAGCTGCGGGCTGCGCTGAACATCGACCGCCGCAATCAACGCGCGTGGCTCGAGCTGGGGATAGCTCAGAAGCTCGAGGGGGCCGACGCGGACGCGATTCAGTCCTTCACCGAGGCCGTCCGCATCGACGGGAGCTCATCGTTGGCCGCCAAGGCCATGGGAGAGCTCAACCTCCTCGACCCGCAGAACAGCCTGGTGCAGCAGCGGCTGCGCTTCGGCAACGTCCAGGGCGATGTGTTCTCGTCGGAGAAGTTCAAGAGCGCCGTGGCCGTCTTTGAGCAGCGATTCGGCGGGGTGGACCGCAACGCCCCCGAGCAGAAGATCCTCGAGGTCATGCTGGAGCGGATCCTCGACGTCGCCGACGTGGAGACGCGGCACACGTTTCGCATCGCCGTGCTGAACACGCCCGAGATCAACGCCTTCGCGATGCCCAACGGCAACATCTACTTCACGAAGGGCTTCTTTCAGTTCATGCGCACGACGCTGCCCGATCGCCCCATCGACACCGACCACTCGCCGATGGCCCATGTGCTGGCTCACGAGATCGTTCACGTCCTGCGGCAGCATGTGGTGCGCGGTCAGGTCTTTCAGCAGGCGGTGGGCGACGCGTCGAAGACCTTGGACGGGAGCGTGCTGGTGCACATGACGCGAATCCACGAGATCGAGGCGGATCGCGAGGGGATGGTGCTGGCGGCGTTGGCCGGGTACCACCCGCGGGGCGGCATCGAGTTCATGGAGGCGCGCGGCCGGACCGGGGAGATCCCGCCGCACCTCGACCACCCGACCTACGATGAGCGCATCCAGTACCTTGAGGAGTACTGGTCCAACGACGTGAAATACGCGTGGATGTCCTTCGCGTTCGGCGTCACCCGCATGGACGAAGCGCAGAAGGCCGAGGCCACGGACCTGCGGCGCGCAGAGGCGCTGTATCAAGAGGCCATCGAGGACTTCACGCGCTTCAATCAGACGCTGAAGCCGACGCGCGAGACCCTCAACGACCTCGGGATCGCCTACGCGAAGGTGGGGATCTACCGCATGGTGGGGCCGGACAACCCGCTGCACACCTGGAACACGGGCTTCTCGGTCGAGCGGGACCTGGCGCTGAAGTACGTCAGCGTGCGCGAGGCGGCGGGCGGGGCCGGCAAGACGCGCGGTGAGGGCGACGGGACCTTCATCCCGCGCGAGCTGCACCAGGCGGTCAAGCAGTTCAAGGCGGCGCTGGAGCGCTCACCGAAGTACGACAAGGCGAGGGTCAATTTGGCCTTGTGCTATCTGGCGATTCGCAAGGTCGAGGAGGCCGCCAGGGAGGTCGCTGAGCTCGAGCAGGGCGGCACCCTGGACAAGGGCGAGCTGGCGAACCTGCGGGGCGTCGTGCGGGCCGAGGCGGGCTCCACCGATGAGGCGATGAGCGCCTTCAGCGCGGCGCGGTCGAGCGAGGGCTCGCGCTCAGCGGGGACCTACAATCTGGCGCGCATCCAGGAGCGGGGCGGCCGGAAGAAGGACGCGAAGAAGACCTACAAGGAGTTCCTGGCGCTGGAGACCACCGGGCCGTGGGCCGACGCCGCGCGGAAGGCCATCGCCCGCCTCTGAGGGGGCGGCGGCGGCACGTAACCCCGCGCGACTCCAGAGGAAACAGGCGTCCCTGTCGCCGCCTGGAGTCGCGCGCTGGCCGCTATTCGAGGATGCACTGCCAGACGTCCACGTCGGTGTTGAGCACGCAGTAGCAGGTGTCGAACCAGCAGTAGGACGTCGCGGCGCAGGGGTGCTCCTCCATGGTCTCCATGGCGGCGGGCTCGTCGAGGTCGCCGAACCCGTCGCAGTCCCCGTCGATGCCGTCGCACAGCTCGGGCATCGGGACGCGCTCGTCCGCGCAGGCAGCCCACGCGCCGCCGTCACACGCCTGGAGGCCCGCGTGGCAGGCGCCGACGTTCAGCGTGTCGGACGGCCCCGAGTAGCAGGTCTGCCGTAGGGGTGCCGTGGGGTCCACCGGGTCCTCGTCGACGTACGTGTCGCAGTCGTCATCGAGGCCGTTACAGATCTCGAGCCCGTTCGGGTTCACGGTCGGCCGCGTGTCGTCGCAGTCGGCGCCATTGGCCGTGTTGTAGGCCCCCCGGGGCGCGCAGAGGCACTTCGGCGACCCCGCACCGAACCCGTCGCCGTCCAGGTCCCTCCAGTACAGCGTGCAGCCGACAGCGCCTTCTTCGTCGGTGAAGCCATCGCAGTCTTCATCGCCGCCACCGCAGACCTCGACCACATCGGTGGAGCTCTCGTTGATGCACTCGACGCCGTAGGTGCTCGCCTTGCAGGACCACGTGCCATGGGCGCACATGTCCGAGTCGGTGCCGTCGCAGGCCAGGCCCGCCATCGGGTAGAGCGGGTCGGTTACGCCGTCGCAGTCATTATCGATGCCGTCGCACTGGTTGTCCGGGTCCGCGACGGCGCTGCAAAGAACCCACTTGCCTTTGTAGCAGGACTCGGTGCCGTGGTTGCAGCCCGCGGTGCACGCCCGGCTCTGCGACTCGTCGGTCACGCCGTCGCAGTCGTTGTCGATGTTGTCGCAGAGCTCCGGCGACGGTGAGCCGGGCGCGGCGCTGCAGACCGCCTCGCTGACCTCGTCGACAGGGCAGACCCAGGTGCCGCTACGCTTGCAAGCGCCGACTCCCACGGTGCAGCTCGTGCCGAGCTTCGGGCCGACGTCATCCCGCCACGGGTCGTCGACGACGCCGCTACAGTTGTCGTCGACGCCGTTACATCGCTCCGCATTCGGGTCGGCGCTGCACTCGCTCCACGCGCCGTCGGTGCACCTGCGGATGCCCTGTTGCGGGTTGCCGTTACAGTCCGGGCGGACGCAGCCGATGTCGGCGACCCCTTCGTCGGTGAGGCCGTCGCAGTCGTCGTCCTTGCCGTTGCACTGCTCGCTCGCGACCTCGGTGATGACGTTGGCGATGGCGAGCTCGACCTCTTCAGCGCTGGACGCGCTCCAGTAGGATTTGTCGCCCGGGTGGAGTTGGGGGCGCGCGCGCCCGCCGGTGACCGCGGCCGCGTTGAGGACCTTCGCGTTGACCCCGCTGCCGAAGCCGAGCACATAGGTCACCACGCCGTCGTCGGCGAGATCTTGAACCCGCGCGACCGGGTCGCCGCCGCAGTTCTCCATGCCGTCGGTGACCAGCAGCACGAAGCGGCCGTCGCTGACGGCGGGCACGGACCGGTAGATGTCGCGAGCGCCTTGGAGCCCCGCCGCCATCGGAGTCGAGCCCGACGGGGTCTTCGCCTGAAGGTACGCGAGGATGTCAGCCGGCTCGGAGCCGAAAGGCTGCTCAAGCGACCGCGGCGTCACGGTGCAGCTCGTCGCCGAGCCGGGCGTGCGGAAGAGCTTCAAGGCCGTGGTCAGCAGCGGCGAGAAGTAGGCGAGCGAGTCGCTGAGGGCCGTGACGGCGGCGTTCCACTTGCTCAGGGAGCCGCCGATCTCGGCCGAGTCGTTCATGCTGCCGGAGAAGTCCAAGAGCACCATCAGCTCGGAGCGGGACGGCGCGCAGGTGCATGTGTCCACATGGTTACAGCTCTTGGCGTTGCACAGGTCCACCGTGCATGGGTCGGCGTCGTCGCAGTCCGACGAGGCGAGGCAGCAGGCCGTGTCGACGTTCACATCGTCGATGTACGCGCCCTCATAGGCGTTGGACGAGCCGTCGTAGCTGTCGAACCGGAAGCGCAGGCGTACGTCCTGCCCGGCCCAATCGCCGAGACCGACGAAGATCGGGTAGAAGCCGTCGTTGGTGGTACCCCTGAGGGCGGTCGTCGAGTTCCACACGGCGGTGACCGCGCCGCCGCCGTCGACGACCTCGACCCAGAGGACGTCCTTCGTCACCGCGGACACGTAGCGCTGCGTGTGCAGCCACAGCCGGAAGCTCAGCTCGGGCGTCGTGTCGGCGGGCAGGTGCATCACCGCGGTCTGGGCGTAGGCCTGCACGCGCTCGCTGCCGTCGGCGTAGGTCCCCGTGGCGGGGCGACCGAACCAGAGCGAGCGGCCGGCCGAGAAGCTGCGGGTGCTCGATGACTGCCACGTCGTCGCGCCCGCGCTGACCTTCACGACCGCCCAGTCCGAGATGTCGTCGTCGTCGAAGCTGTCGCTGAAGATCTTCGAGTCGAACTCGAACGGGTTCACCGACGGGTTGCAGACGCCGCACGGGGTGCCCGCCTTGACGTCGCCGGGCGCGTAGCACGTCGCGTCGATGAGGCAGGTGTTCGGGACGACCTCGTGGACCTCGGTGCCGTTGTCGCAGCGATCCATGGTGCAGACGAGACCGTCGTCGGGGACGTTGGTGTCGTCGGGCACGTTGATGGACGATCCGTAGCTGCAGACGAGGTCGGTGCACGGGTTTCCGTCGTCCGCGCTGGCGTCGGGCGTGTTGGAGTCGTCCGGGAAGCTGACGCAGCCGAAGGACGTGTGGCACCAGTCGTCCGTGCAGGGGTTGGAGTCGCCGCAGAGGCTGTCGTCGGGCGTGTTCATGACGACGCCGTTGACGCAGGTGCTGACGGTGCACGCGATCCCGTCGTCGTATCCCTCGTCGGTCAGGCCGTCGCAGTCGTTGTCGAGGGTGTCACAGTTGCCCACCTCGTCGTTCATGGTCGGGGCGGCCGGGACGCACTTGCGCACCAAGCCCGCGTAGCAGGACTCGAACGCCTCGCACACGCCGAGGCCGCAGCTCTTGCCGACAAACCCCGCGCCGCAGCTCTCAAGCCCGCAGACGCCGGCGTTGCAGACCGAGGCGTAGCTCGGGTCCGAGCACACCACGCCGCAAGCGCCACAGTTCTGGGTGTCCGTCGCGAGGTCCGCGTCCGCCACCTCGCAGCCGTCGCTCGGGTCGCCGTTGCAGTCGTAAAAGCCGGCGTCACAGCCCACGACCTGGCACGCCCCCCCAACGCACGCGCCCGTGCCCCCCGCCATGGCGCACGAGACGCCGCAGCCGCCGCAGTTGGCGTCGTCGCTGTTGAAGCGCGACGCGTCGAACTCGCAGCCGTCGCTGAGGTCGAGGTTGCAGTTGGCGTAGCCGGCGTCGCAAGCGCTGAGGGTGCACAAGCCCGACGCGCACGCTGGCGTCCCGTGGTCCATCGTGCAGACGTGGCCGCAGGCGCCGCAGTTGTCGACGTCAAGCTCCATGCTGGCCTCTTCGCGCTCGCAGCCGTCCGACGCCGCGCCGTTACAGTCGAGGTAGCCTGGCTCGCAGGCGACGATCCCGCAGGCGCCCGCTGCACACTCGGACGACGCGTTGCTGAGCGCGCACACCGCGCCACACGCGCCGCAGTTCGCCGAATCGGTGCTGAAACCCGCGACGTCGTACTCGCACCCGTCAAAGGCGTCGCCGTTACAGTCGGCGGCCGTCGCCGGGCAGGCGACCAGGCTGCACTTTGAGGCCACGCAGCCCACCGTGCCGTTCGGCGCGGTGCAGACGTTGCCGCACAGGCCGCAGTTGGACGCGTCGGTCTGAAACCCGCTCGCCGCGTACTCGCAGCCGGTCACCGCGTCGCCGTCGCAGTCGGCGTATCCGGGGTCGCACCCGGACAGCACGCACACCCCGGCCTCGCAGCCTGGGGTGCCGTGAGCCACCGCGCAGGCCGCCCCGCAGGCGCCGCAGTTCGCGGGGTCGGTGAAGAGATCCTGAAGCGGGTCGGGCGAGGTCGGGCAATCGTCCTCGGCGTCGACGACGCCGTCCCCGTCGCTGTCTTCGCCGTAGGTGGTCGGCTGGGCTGCCGGGGCGCGCGCGAAGGCGTTCATGGCCACCTGGTAGTCGAGGCGGGCCGCGCTGGCGTAGGTCCCGTAGCCGCCGAGGGTGATGACGACGTCGCGGCTCTGCACCTCGCCAGCGCCCAGGTTTCCGAGGCTCCAGACGACCGTGCCGCCGACCTCGGTGCCGCCATCGCTGGCCGACACGAAGCTGCTCCCCGGCGGGAGGGTGTAGACCAGGACCGCGGAGCGCGCCGTGGTCGGGCCGCTGCTGTGGGCGGTGAGGGAGACGTGGAGCGTCGGCGACGCCGTGCTCGGCGGCGCGGCGATGACCAGCGTGACCGTCGGCTGTCCGGCGACCGACGCGCAGGGCGCCGCGAAGAGCGACTGGAGGAAGAGGCGAGCGCCGATCGCCTCGGCGTGGCTGGAGACGGGCAGGCTGAGGCTGTACTTGTGGCCCCCGAGGTAGTTCACGCGGCCGGCCCACTCACCAGGCGCGGTCTGGCAGATCTCGGTCTCGGGCGGGCAGGCGCCGTCGAGGTATCCGCTCACCCAGGTGTCGTAGCTGCCCTGCGCGTAACCGCTGCGGGCGACCATCGCCTCGACGCCGGCCTTGTACGCCCCGCCGGCGACACAGACCGCCGGCGGCGCGTCCGTGCACGGCGAGTAGCCGCGGCTGCCGCTCGAGGCGACCTTGAAGGTCCCGTCGAGCTGCGCGAGCACGCGGTCGGGGCGCAGCAGCGTGCCATTGCCGCTGTAGTTGCGAGCGAGCAGGCCGTTGGGCGTCAGCAGATAGCCGGACGCTGGGTTGTTCTCGAAGGCGAGCGCCGCGTCACACCCGGCGAAGAGCTGGGTGGGGCCGCTCAAGAAGCTGCGCACCTCGGCGCCGACCTCGGGGTTCACCTGCGCCTCAGCCAAGGTCCAATGAGTCGACACGAGCTGGCAGTAGACCGGGTCGCCGTCCTCGTCGAAGAGCGCCCCCTCGCGGTGATCTGCGGTGGACATCCCGCTGATGTCTTGGAGCGAGAGGCTGTCGGGGCCGGCGCTGGGCCAGCTCGTCGAGCCCGTCGAGTCGGGGATACCCGCGGCGCTGAGGTACCCGCGCGTCGTCGCCTCGCCGCCGTCACGGAACAGGGCGATGGTCGGCGCGACCACCAGGGTGCGCGCGACCTGCGCGGTGAAGGGCGCCGTCGCCCGGTGCACCCGCGGCTTCCCGCCGGACTGCCACGCGTCGATGAGGGGCTGGGCCACGGCCGCGTCGGCGGCCATGATGACGAAGGGACCGCCGCGGTAGGCTTGGCTGGCGTAGGGGGTGCCCGACTTGGTGTCGACGGTGCTGGCGACGAGATCAGCGGCGCCCGCCGCCTTATTGGATTGCACGATCCAGTGCAGCGGCACCTGGTTGCGCAGGAGCTGGTAGACCAGCCCAAACGCGCGGAAGGGCTGGTCGTCCTGGAAGGTCACGCCCATCGGGATGATGAGCGAGCCCGCCGAAAAGGTCGCCTCCGTGTTGGCCAAGCTGACGGTGCCCGCGGCCGAGACGCCCGCGGCCAGCGGGTCGTCGCCTTCGAGGTCGGCCGGCTCCGGCAGGATCATGGTCGGCCCCACGAAGGCGGTGGACGGGCCGGTCGGGCGGCGCGCCTGCACGCTGCTCTCGGCGACTTGGGCCGCCCCGGCGGCGCCGGGCTCCCCGCGCGACTCGGGGGTCAGCCCCGCCTCGCCGCACGCTGCGACGAGCAGCAGCGCGGACGCGGCGGTGAGGAGCGGGAGCCGAGGACTTTGGGCGTGACGGTCAAGGCGGAGCATGGGCGGACCTCGAGTGGAGGTGAGAGCGCGAGTGGACAGCTCGGCGCGGTGGACTACTGGCAGCCTGGCATCGGGGCGCCCTTGCACAGGCCGAGCTCGCAGCGATCACCGGTGGTGCAGGCCTTCCCGTCGTCGCACGGGTACGCGCCGGTGAGCTCGACCCCGTCGATGCCGACCCAGGGGCCGCCGTCGCCGCTGGCGAGGCTGAGCACCTGGAAGGTGACGCTGACCGTGCGGCCGCCCAGGTCGAGGCCGCTCGGGCCCAAGTCGACCTCCGCCTGGACGAACCCTCCGGTGCCGCTACAGACCAGGGCGGCGACGCGGTCATCGACCAGGACGGCGAGCACGTCGCTGTCGCAGGTCGCGTCGGGCAGCGCCGCCATGAACCAGAAGCGCAGCGTCGCGCCGCCGTCGGGCACCCGGATCGCGGGGCTCTGCGCGGAGATGGTGAAGTCGCCGTGCGGTCCACCCGCCGCGTCGAGGACGAGCGCGTTCGGCTGGCTCGGGGCGCCGGTGGGCTCCGTCGCCCACGCCAAGCTCGGGGCGTCGCTCGCCAGTTGCCAGCCGGCGGGCAGCGAGCCGGGGACGGTGTTGTCGAAGCTCTCCTTGAGCTCGACCTGCCCGTCGTGCTTGATGTCGAAGCTGCACTGGCCGCCAGCACCGCACACGCCGGTCGCGCAGGCGCTCCAACTCTCGCACGTCTTCGGCGCGCCCTGGCAGCCGCCGCCCTGCACACACGCGTCGCCCACGGTGCAGGGGTCCCCGTCGTCGCACGGCGCCGGGCTAAAGATGTGCGCGCAGGCGCCGCTCGGGTCGCACGCGTCCACGGTGCAGGGGTCGTGGTCGTCACAGCTCACCGGCTCGGCGACGCAGTGTCCGTTGACACAGGTGTCGCCCGAGGTGCAGGCGTCGCCGTCGTCGCAGGGACCGCTCAGGGGCTCAAGGGCGCAGAACCCGTCGGGTCCGCACGAGGCCACCGCGCAGGGACCGCCGCCCGGGCACACGGTCTCCGGCGTGCACGCGCACCGCTCGAGCGCGGTGTGGACGCACTTGCTGGTGAAGATGTCGCAGGCGTCCGCGGTGCACGGGTCGCCGTCGTCACAGTCCAGCGGCTTCGGGTCGCACCCATCGAGGCCGCAGATGCCGCCGGAGCAGGGCTGCGACGGGTCGCAGGTGAAGGTGGCGACGACCCGGAGGAGCGTCACCTGCGCGCCAAGGCCGGCGTTGTCCTCGGCGTCCACCTCAAAGGCGATCACCAGCCGGACGCGCGTGTTCTGAAAGGCGCTCAGATCCACGCGGACGCGCGTCCAGTCGGTGGCGCTCTCCGCGAAGCACGCGACCTGGTCCAGCAGCCCGTTGTGCTCGACGAAGACGCCGATGTGGTCGCCGAAACACGAGGGCTGCGCGTCGCCGCTGTCGAGCTGGTAGTCGAACTCGGCGCTGACCTCACCGCCATACACCCAGAACTCCGGCGAGCGGACCTCGGCCCGGGCGGCGCCGTGGTCGTAGGTGCCGTCGGGGCCGCTGGCGACCAGACGACCGGAGATCACGCGCCAGCCGAGCTCCTCGGAGGTCGAGGTCAGCGTCCAGAACTACCTGAAGGACAAGCTCGGCTACTCGACGCCGCGGCTGCGGGTGCCCGGCGACCTGCCGCACCTCGGCGACTACGGACCGCTGCGCTGCCTGCGCGAGCAGATGCTGGGCGACGAGAGCT
>CAZNZH010000070.1:0-3249 GCA_964577445.1 uncultured Myxococcales bacterium | reverse complement strand
GTCCAGCCCGGGGGTAGGCCGGCGCCGAAGTCGGGCGCCAGCAGGGAGTCGCCACCGACCAGCGGCAGGTACGAGCACTCGCCGCCGCTGCAGAGATCGGCCGTGCAAGGGTCCAGGTCGTCGCAGTCCTTCGGCGGCGCCACACAGCCGCCATCGACGCACACGCCGAGCTCGGTGCAGGCGTCGCCATCGTCGCACGCGAACCCGTCGGGCTTCGGCTGCGGCGCGCACTCGCCGGTGGCCGGCACGCAAGCGTTCACGGTGCAAGGCGTCTCAGCGCTCGGGCACTGAACGACCGACTCGGGCACGGCGACGCAGGTTCGGCTGGTCGGGTCGCAGTACCACGCGCCCACGCACAGGTTCGACCCGGCGATGGCGTCGCACTGCGCGGAGTCGGCGCAGGGCTGGCTCGGCCCGGAGACGCAGACGCCGGCGTGGCAGAGGTCGGGGCTGGTGAACGGATCGCCGTCATCGCAGCCGAAGTCCTGGTCCGTGTGCCCGCAGTCCACCTTGCCCGCGGCCACGGTGCACGAGTCGGCGGTGCATGGGTTGCCGTCGTCGCAGGCCAGCCCTACGCCGTTACAAGCGCCGCCCTGGCAGGTGTCTCCGGTGGTGCAGGCGTCGCCGTCGTCGCAGGGCCCTTCGAAGGGGACGTAGGCGCAGACTGCGGTCGCCGGGTCGCAGGCGTCAGCGGTGCACGGGTTGCCGTCGTCGCACTTGACCGCCGTGCCGTAGCACACGGTGCCGTGGCAGACGTCGCCCTTGGTGCAGGCGTCGCCGTCGTCGCAGAGGGCGCCGGTGTTGGCGATGTGGCGGCAGGAGTCGCTGCCGTCCGGGATGTCCTTGGTGCACGGGTCGCCGTCGTCGCAGCAGGGCTGTCCCGCCTCGCAGCCCGGAGGCGGCTCGCACACGCCCGCCGCGCACCGGCCGTCGGCGCCGGCGCCGCCCTCGGGGACGCAGGCCGCGCCGTCAGCGCCCGGTGAGGCGACGCAGGCGCCGGTGGCCGGCTCGCAGGCCGTCGGGACGCAGGGGTCGGCCGAGGGCGCGCAGGCCACCGCCTCACGCGCCACCGTCGCGCAGACGTGGGCGTCGGTGCAGACCAGGCGGGTCGCGCACAGGTCGATGCCGGTGGGCACGGGGCAGTCCGCCACGGTCCCGCAGCCGCAGGCCGCCGTCGGCGTGCCGTGGCAGCCGCCATCGGCGCCGCACAGGTCCGACGCGGTGCAGCTCGCGCCGTCATCACAGGCCGCGCCCACCGCCGCGGTGTGCCCGCAGGCGCCGGTCGCCGCGTCGCACAGGTCCGCCGTGCACGGGTCGCCGTCGTCGCAGAGGTCCGCCGTGGCGACCGCGCGGCACTGGCCGAACGAGCACACGCCTCGCACGCAGCTCTCGGCGAGGCCTCGCTCCGCCAACCAGCCCTCGCAGTCCGCCGCCGCCGCGCAGGAGGCGCCGCCGCTGCCGGCCGCCAGCGGGCCACCGCTGCCGCAGCCGGCCAGGGCGAGGAGGCTCAGCACCACGCCGAGCGCAAACGCTCGGGACCTGAGGTGGCGGATGGCGCGCTGCAGCATGGCGGCTCCCCAACGGCGGCCCCGTTCAAGTCGGAGACGCCTGGGTCATAGGAGGCTCGTCGTCAGGACGACCGGCGCCCGCATCGCGCCCGCGGTCCCGCACTGTCGCCCCGTTGGGCTATCGACCCGCCCGGCGAAACCTTGAGCCTTTTCGACAGCGCGGCGACGACGAGCGCGCCGCCCACGCGACCGATCACATCAGCCGCGCCTGATGCCCTCGGTGCAGGCGCCCCAGCTCGTCCAGCACCTGCGCGCCGCTCTCCGTGGGGATCGCGTTCGCCTCCAGCACGTGCAGCGCGTCCTGGTTTTTCCCCACGATCTGCCGCAGCCGCTCGTGAAACCCGTGGGTCTTCACCTCAGGCGCGTCCGCGTCGATCATCTGAAAGTACATCTCGGCGACCGGCACGAACGCGTGGGCCGCCAACAGCAGCCCATGCAGCGGGCGCGGGTCCGGCCGCACCGGCGACGGAAAGAGCGGCCACCACGCGTTTTCCATCACCGCGTCCACATGAAAGAGCGCGTTGAGCTTGTTGTGTTGGTACTCGTGGACGATCGCCTCGGTCATCGTCATCTGGCGCGGGTGAAGGGTCAGGTAGATCGTCCCGATCGCCTCGCGGTAGCTCGCCGACAGGTGCCGCTCGTCGTCGGTCCCGACCGGCACGAACTGCTGGAGCAGCAGGTCCATCTCGCGACGCAGTTCGGGCATGATCCGCTCGATGACCTCGAGGCTGGCCTCAAGGCTCTCCACCCAGCGCGCAGCGGTCGCCGTCCCCAGGTCCAGCCGGTTGCCCGACTTGTCGGGGTGCGCCTCGAAATCGCTGATGGGGTTATTGTCCTCGAGGCAGAGCACCATCCCAGGCGCGACCGAGCGGAAGCGATCGCTCGGGTCCGCGTCGAGCCCCAGCGCCTCGCCCGAATCCAGCACCACCGCGCCGTCGTGGAAGGTCAGCCCCCCGACCCCATCGGGCAGCGGCAGGTAGAGCCGCCGGCTCGGGCTCGCCAGCGCCCGCACCGGCGCCGGCCCGGACCACCTCACCGGCTCGCCCAGGCGCCCGTCCGCCGCCAGCTCCAGCAGCAACTGAAACCCAAAGGCTCGGGCGCGCGCGCCGGCCGCCTCGGCGTCCCCCTCCTCGATGGCCCTGAGCGCCGTCGTCAGCAGGACGTGCACCTGCGGCCGCCGCAGCACGGCGTAGAGCGCCGCCGGCGCGTGCTCGCCAAACCACGCCACCCGCTCGCCGGTCGCCCGCCGCGCCGGCTCCAGGCCCCCTCCGAAGAGCCCGGGGGGCAGCCGCAGCGAATCGCGCGCCATCCGCTTGAGAAAGCGCAGCGCCGTACGCCGCGTCGACGCCATGCCGTCCGACGGCAAGGTCAGCGCGAGCGGCGGCGCCACCGCGTGTCGTGCACCCACGGTCAGGTCGCCGCTGGGTCCGGCGCCGCCTCGCCAGCCGCCGCACCATCGGCCGCGATCGGCCTCAGCACGCGAAAGCCGTGAGCGCGTAAGTATTGGATATGCATACCTTTGCACTCCGCGTCGAACCTACAGCCGCGACAGCGCACGCTCTTCTTGTAGTACTCGCCCATGATGTAGCGCTGGACGTAGGGCGAGACCTTCATCTTGCCGTGCTCGTCCAGCATCTCACGGGAGATATCGTAGTGGGCGCCCGCCTCCGTCCGCGCCCCG
>CAZNZH010000069.1:638-12735 GCA_964577445.1 uncultured Myxococcales bacterium | reverse complement strand
ACACCGGACCGTGAAGCAGGCGATTCATGGGGTACTCCGAGGCGGGACCGCGTCGTGATGATGCGGCGCGGGTCCGCTGGGTGCAAGGCGCCGCCAGCGCGCGCCGGCCGTCGCTCGGGCGCGCGCTGGCGGCCCCTGTCAGGGCTCGAAGGCGCAGACGGCGCCGGGAGATGGTGGGTCGCCCACGCGCTCGTACAGCGTGAAGGGGTAGTCGCCGCTGTAGCTGAGCTCGGGGTCCATGATGGTGGTCGCCGGGCGAAACCAGCGGCGGGTGGTGGGCATGGTCTGCATGCGCTCGTTGGTGAAGTAGCTGCGTGAGGCCGCGACCACCAGCCGGAGGTTGTCCTTGCAGACCGCGCTCCAGTACTCGCGCTCGGTGAGCAGGCCCGACTTGAAGCGCTTGTTGTTGGTGTCGGCTTCACCCGCGGCCAAGCGGCGGCCGGACATGAGCGCGATGATCGGCGCTGAGGTCGAGGCGCCGGCGATGGTCTCGTCGGGCTCGGAGTGCGCGCGCACCCAGTCGGCGATCTCGGGCAGGCTCTTGAACATGCGCTTTTTGGTCCACAGGAAGTGCTTGTAGCCGCGCTCCATGTCGCCTTTGAGGCGCGAGTCCTCCCAGAAGAGCGCGCGCACCACCGGGGCGAGGGCGGGCAGCACCGGCGGCTCGGTCCAGGTGTAGGGGTTGACCTTGCCGAGCTCTTCGAACTCGTCGGGGAAGACGTGGTTGGCGTGGGCGGACCAGGGCTCCCAGAGGGCGAAGAGGGCCAGGATGCCGAAGGCGGCGCCGAGGCGGGCCGGGGCGAGGCGGCGCGGCGGCGTGCGGGGGGCGGATTCGTCGGCGGGGGAGGGATCTCGGGCGGCGCTCCACAGCAGCGTCATCGCGCGCTGGAAGAGGTAGCCGAGGCAGAGCGCGCCCGCCGGGTAGCGCAGGGTGAAATAGAAGCTGTAGAGCTCGCGGAACATGCTGAACTCGATGAGCAGGGCCAGGCCGACCAGCCAGATGATGGCGACGTGGCCGTCGGCGCCGTCTCTCCACAGGCGGCGCGGGTCGAAAAAGCCCAGCAGCGGGCGGGCGGTGTCGCCACTGAGCAGGTAGGAGGCCAGGGCGGCGACCGGGGCGACGAGGGCGGCGGTCCACAGGTGGGCCTGGTAGTAGATGTCTTTGAGCAGCGGCCGGCCTTCCAGCATGATCGAGAAGTTGTGGGCGAGGGCTCCCGGGGAGGACAGCGGCACCATCCGGGCGTCTTGGAAGGCCTTCATGCCGTGGTAGCGGTAGACGCCGTCGACGAAGGCGTCGCCGGCCACCACGAGGAAGAGCAGGTTGATGCCGCCCCAGACGGCGACGAAGGCGACGGCTTGTCGGACGGCGAAGCGGCGGTCGCGAAAGGCGCCGAGGAGCAGCAGGGCGCAGACGGCGGCCATGCTGTAGAAGCCGGTACAGGCGGCGAGGCCCATCAGCACGCCGGCGGTGCGGCCGCGGCCGCGCAAAGACGCCAGGAGCGCCACGCACAGCCACATCACCGTGAGGTTGACGCCGGTCATGTTGCTGGAGGCTTTGAGGAGCTCAGAGGCGAAGAGGAAGGACACCATCGTGAAGACGGCGGCGGTGCGGCCGAAGCTGTTCTTGGCGATGGAGAAGAGCGCCAGGCCGCTGATGGCGGCGGCGGCGACCGAGACGCTCTTGGCGAGGCCCAGGGAGAAGCCGAAGACCGAGAAGAGGGCGCCGGGGATGAGGACGTGGAGCGGCGGGTGGGCGAAGAAGTAGTCGACGTAGGGCCAGCGGCCGTTGGCGAGGTCGGCGGCCATGTAGAAGTAGATGTTCTCGTCGGTGTTGGAGGCGCCCATGGCGTGGGTCTCCAGCAGCAGGTAGGTGGCCAAGATGGCGGCGGGGACCGCGAGGTCGGCGACGCGGGTGGCGCGGGCGCGGGCGGCCGGGTGGGCTTCGGTCTCGAGGTCGGCGATGAGGTCGGCACCGACGCTGGCGAGCAGGAGCAGCAGGGCTGCCAGCAGGAGGCCGGAGGCGAAGAGCGGGAGCGAGGGGGCGTCCGCGAGGGCGGGGGCGAGCAGGTGGTAGGCGACGAGGAGCGGGGCGCCCGTGGCGGCGATGCGGGTCGGGCCGAGGGGGAGGGCGGTCAGGGGCGAGGCGCCGGTGGGGCGGTGGAGCGCGAGCTGGACGATGGCAAAGACACCGGCGGCGACTGGGAAAACGGAGAAGAGGAGGGTGGCGCCGGCGAGGGTGGAGCCGGCGCTCTGGCCGATGAGGCCGAGGGCGGTGCTCAGCGGGGCGTAGGCGGTGCCGAGGGCGAAGTGGGGCATCAGGATGACGGCGGTGGCCCAGGCGAGGGCGGTGGCCATGGCGGGCAGCGAGACGCGGCCGCTGGTGTGGCGCGGGGCGGCGCGGGCGGCGGCGGCGAGCAGGACGAAGGGGAGGGCGGAGGGGAGGCCGGTGAAGGCCGGGTGCGTGTGCTCGAAGGGCGAGAGGTGCCAGCCCCGGTGGCGCGCGCAGAGGGCGGCGAGGGCGAGGACGCCGGAGACCAGGGCGGTGGCGCGCAGGGGCACGGCGAGGCTGGGGCCGGCGCGCCACGCGATGAGCGTCGCGAGGGCGGCGAGGGCGGCGAGGGCGCGGCCGGTGCTCCAGAGGCCCGCGAAGGCGAGGGCGCCCTCGGGCGGCGAGGCCGACAACGCGCTGGCCAGCAGGGCGGCGGCCGAGACCAGCGGCAGCGACAGCTCGAATCGGCCGGCGGCGACGGGCTCGAACGCCACGACCGGGCGCTCGGGGGCGGGCGCTGAGTCCTCGGGAGCTGCGCGCTGGCGGCGCGACCTCTTAGCCACGGAGCAGCTCGTCGAGGACGCGCTGGGCTTCGGCGTAGGGGGTGGTCTCGCGCGCGACCAGGCGGTCGAGGAGGGCGCGTCGTGTGGCGGAGTCGCCGAGGGCGTCGGCCATGCGTTCGACCAGCCGGTCGCGGATGAGCGACTCGAGGATGTGGGCTTCGCGGCGGCGGAGGCGCTCCGCGGAGTCGCTGCCGGCTTCACTCCCGTGGGCTGCGTGGGCCGCGATGGCCTCGATGAGCTCGGCGACGCCCTCGCCGCTGGTCGCGACGGTGCGGACGATGGGCGGCAACCAGCCCGTGGTCGCGGTGTCGGCGAGCATCTGCAGGTTGCGGATGTCGCGGATCGTGCGCTCGGCCCCGTCTCGGTCGGCCTTGTTGACCGCGAAGACGTCGGCGATCTCGAGGATGCCGGCCTTGATGGCCTGGATATCGTCGCCGAGACCTGGGACCAGCACGACGACCGAGGTGTGGGCCAGCTTGACGACCTCGACCTCGTCCTGACCGACGCCGACGGTCTCGAGCAAGATGATGTCGAAGCCCATGGCGTCGAGGATGGCCACCACGTCGTTGGTCGAGCGGCTCAGGCCGCCGAGGTTGCCGCGGGTCGCGAGGCTGCGGATGAACACGCCGGGATCGGTGGCGTGCTGGGTCATGCGGATGCGGTCGCCCAAGATGGCGCCGCCCGAAAAGGGGCTGGACGGGTCGACCGCGACCACGCCGACGCGCTTTCCCTGCTGCCGGTAGTGGGAGACGAGGCGGTCGGTGAGGGTGGACTTGCCCGAGCCCGGGTTTCCGGTGATGCCCACCACGCGGGCGCGGCCGGTGTGCGGGTACAGGCGGTCGAGGATCTCGCGCGCGATGGGCTCGCGGTCGTCGACGAGGCGCATGGCCCGCGCGCCCGCTCGGACGCTGCCCGCCAGGATCCGCGAGACGAAGTCGTCGATGGCGTCGTCGTCAGCGCTCACGTCTATGGCCTCGCACTATCTTGCACTGGGGCACGGCGAGCCGTAGCCGCTGCGTGCGCCCTTGGGCACCGCGGGCGAGAAGTCCCTGACGCTCCACGCCGCGCCCGCGCCGATCCAGCCGCGCAGCCGCTGCTCGAGCCGCGAGGTGAGCACGGCCTTGCCGGGGCCGTCTTCGGCCGGGACGAAGTGCGCGCCGTCGTAGCGATAGAGCACGCCTGCCGGCGCGCGCAGGTTCTTCACGAGCGCGAACTCGCCTGAGGCCGCCAGGTAGGTCCGCGTCGCGGTCGACGCGAAGGCCGGCTTCGGCGCGGAGGTCGCGGTCTGCTGCCGGATGTCGAGGCCGGGCAGCAGCGGCGGCACCGGTAGGGCCGCCACCGACAGCAGCGTGGTCGCGACATCCGTGAGGTCGAAGCTGCCGCCGGGCGTGGCCACGTCGAGCCCGCCGCCCATCACCCACATCGGCACCGCCACCATGTCGGGGGTGAAGGGCTCCTCCTTGTCCAGTTGCCCGCCGCCGAGGCCGACGATGACCAGCGCCGTGCTGCCTTCGAGGGCACGCACCTTCTCGGTGAACTGCGCCAACGCCTCGACCACCTCGTCGGCCTTGCCGCGGCGAAGCGCCTCGATGAAGGCACGCTGGGTGGGGTCCAGCGCGCTGCCGTCGCCGAAGCTCTCGACCGCGCGCCGGCCGTCCGCGGGCTCCCAGGGCGTCGCTCCGCGCGTCCAGTGCTTCTTCCAGCTCTCGCCTCGCGGCAGCCACGGCGCCCCTCCGTCCCCGAGGATGGCGACGGCCAGCAGCGGCTGATCCGACGGCCTGGACGCGACCGCGTAGAGCGCGTCGAGCACCCCCTCGGCGTGCTGCGGGAAGGTCTTCGGCCCGCCCGCCTGGCTGTCGTCGAAGCCGGAAAACATGGGATCCGCCAGGGGGATCGGGACGGCGCCCAGCCGAAGCGCGGTGTGCCAGCCGGCCACGTGAGCCAGCTTCGCCAGCAGCGGCGACCCTCCTTCGAGGCGATCCTGCAACCCCACCACGCCGTGGGCCTGGGCGTAGAGGCCGGTCATCAGCGAGGCCAGCGCGCTGCGCACCTCGGGAGACGTGGCGAACGCGCCCGAGATCCGCGTGGTCCCAGGGAGCTCGGCCGTGGCGTCCCCGGCGCGCAGCCCGCGCACCGCGACCACGATGAGGCGGTCGGGGCGGGCGGCGCTCGGCGGGGTGGCCGCGGCCCGGCTGGCGACGGTCAGCATCGGGTGGACCAGCCCGACGGAGCCCGATCCGCTCCCGAGGACGCGGATCCGGAGCACGGCCGGCGTCCGGAGGCCAGCCCGAGACAGGTCCACGTTGTAGGGCAGCGCGAGGGCCGCGGGCAGCTCGGCGGCGACGCCGGCCGCCCCTTGCTCGTTGATCGTCTCGATGCGCAACACCAGCTCGGACGCGTCGCCGCGGGTCGCGATGGTGGACGTCTCGAAGGCCTGGTCGGGCGCGAGGGCCACCGGGATGCTGATGAACTCGCCGGACTCGAGCCACAGGGTGCCGTCGCCGCTGAAGCGCGGGCCCGGCGAGGCGCCCTCGGGCGGATCGGCCTGGGTGCTGAAGCGCAGGCCGTGGAGCAGCCCGCGCACCTCCGGTCCCAGCGTGTCCGACTCGGTGAAGGGCGTGGTCACGCCGGTGAGGGTCAGGCGCACGCGCCGCTCGCCCCGGTCGGTCGCCTCCAGCGGCAGGGAGACCCGTTGCCACCCTTGATGTAGCGGCGCGTCGGCGAAGCTGTGCCCACCGATGGCCACCTGCAGCTCGCGCAGGCCGTGGGCGGGGCGGATGATGATGTCCAGCCGCACCGCGGACTCCGGGACCACGAGATCCAAGCCGGCCCGCGGGTCGATGATGGTCCGGTAGCTGAAGCCGTCGGCGTCGCAGCCGGTGGCTCCGAATGCTGAGGCGCCGTCAGCCCCCATGGCGACGGCCATCCCCGGGCCCGCCGCGTCCACCAGGCCGTGGCCGTAGGCGGACAAGCGGAGCACATCGACCGAAGCAGCCCGCCCGGGCAGCGCCGCGTGTGCGGCCGCCGGCGTGGCGAGCGCGATCAGTCCAAAGCAAGCTCGAGCCAGCAATCCGTGCATTTCGGGCCCCCGTGGTGCGACGCCGGCCGTGCCCGCGCCTCGCTGGCGATTAGCACGGCGAGCCCACCGCGGACAAGGCGGCGGGGCAGCCCTGGGTCCGCCGACTGGGCTTGTCTCGACGGGCTCGGCGCTCGGGCCAGGCGGCGGATGCAGGCCCGCCCTTGACGGCCGGGCGGCGCCTCCAGACCATGGCCTCATGGACAAGCACGCCGTTCTCTTCGTCTGTCTCGGGAATATCTGTCGCTCGCCGCTGGCGGAGGGGGTGTTTCGCGAGGCGTTGCGGCGCCGGGACCTGGCGAAGCGCTTCGAGGTGGACTCCTGCGGCACCGGCGGGTGGCACGCGGGCCACGGGCCCGACCCGCGCAGCGTCCAGACGGCCGCGGCCCACGGCATCGACATCTCACGCCAGCGGGCGCGCCAGTTGGCGGTCGGGGACTTCGAGCGCTTCCCCTGGATCGTCGCGATGGACCGCTCAAACGAGCAGACCATCATCGACAGACGCCCCGCGGACGCGGCTGCGCGCGTGGCCCGCTTCACGCACTTCGCTGGCCCAAGCGCCCCGCCCGATGTCCCTGACCCTTATTATGGGGGCGCCGACGGGTTCGAGCTGGTCTACAGCCTCTTGGTGGGCGGGGTCGACTCGCTCATCGACGCGGTGATCGAAGGCGCGGGGCCGTGGCGCTGAGCCTGAAGCCAGCGTGAGGTGTCGGGCCTGCGGTCGGCCGGCTTCGAGGATCGTGCCGCTCTCTTGAATCTCTATCCGCTGCTGGTACACGTTCATCTGTTCAGCGGCGCCTGCGCCGCCCAGGTCGACGCTGTACTCCGGCGCTCCACCTGAACCCGCGTTCCAAGGCTACCCAAGTGCGCAACCCCTCCTACCGCGCGGCGATCGGGCTCGCCCTCGCCCTCGCCGCTTGCGGCGCTCAGCCCGATCACGCCCCAGCGCCCGCCCCGGTCGCCCCCGCCCCCCTGACCCTGGCGGCCGATCGCAGCGATCTGGTGTTTCGGTACCTCGATCCCGCCTCCGGCGCGGTCGCGACCGCGATGAGCGTCGACGCCATCCCGGCCGCTGCTCGGGCGGAGGTGGTGGTCTTCGACCCCAGCGCGGCCAGCGTGCCCGGCTTCGAGCAGGTAGCCGACCTGAGCGGCGGCCTCCCGGCGACCACCCGCGCGGTCGCCGGCTTCACCCTGCGCCCGCGCATCGCGGTCTCCGGGCCACCCGCGGCCACCCCCTCAGCCGGCGGTGGCGCCCACGAGATCGTGCTCTTCTCGGCACCCGGCTGCGGCTACTGCCGCCAAGCGCGCGCCTTCTTCGACAGCCGCCACCTCCCCTACAGCGAGTTCGATCTCGAGCGGGACGCGGGCGCCCGAGACCGGCTCTCGTCGTTGGCGCGCAAGGCCGGGGTCCCGCCTGAGCGCCTCCAGGGCGTCCCCATCATCTTCATCGACGGCAAACCCATCGTGGGGTTCGATCGCAGTCGCGTGGCCAACCTCTTGGGTGGGTGATTTTCTTTACGGATCCCCTGTCAGGACGGACCGTCTCGGGACCGGCAGGCTTTGCCGGCACCGTGGTTCCTGGGGAGGGGCACTCCATGGTCTCGATTTCGCATGAGGCGCCTGTATTTTCGTCTGCGCAGTACACGGCGCAGGTCACACTGGGCCGCAGCACGGCGGCCACCCGCACGCTGGAGCTGCCGCTGCGCTTCGTCGGTCGTCGCGGCGCGGTGTTCGCCACCGCCGAGGGTTTTGGCGACGCGACCCACGCGTGGGTCGAGGTCACGATGCCCGACGGCGTGACGATCCGGCCGCTCGTCGCCGTCGGCAAACCGGGCGAGGGCCACACACCCGTGCGCTTCGTCCACATGTTCCCGGCTGAGCAGCGCGCGCTGGACGCCTACCACGCGCGAATCGAGCAGCGTCAGGCGTCCTGAGCCGCTGGCGGTGTGCCGATGGGGCCGACGATCGGGCCCCCCGCCCGCACCGGGAACGCGAACAGCGGTGCGGGGATCGCCGCCGCCAGGGGCGCCAGCAGGCCCGGGATGTCGGACTCCGAGTGGATCCGGCTGAAGTGGCTCAGGACCAAGCGTTCGGGGCGCAGGCGTTCGGCGCGCGCGAGCAGGTCGCGGATGTGGACGTGTCCGCCGTCGCGGCAGGCTTGGTAGGGCTTCTTGTCGTCGAGAAATGTGCACTCCATCAGCAGGACCTGGCTGTCGATGATGTGCGGCTGGCGATCGAGGACCTCCGGCAGCGTGTCGCCGGTCACCGAGAGCAGCCGCCGCGCCTCGGTGTGGGTGATCTCGACGCCGTCGTGCTTGAGCTGCGCGATGTCGGGGCCCGCCAGGTGGCCGAACTCCGGGCGCAGCTTCTGGACGTCGCGGACCACGCTGTAGCCGAAGGACGGCACCGGGTGGTAGGTGCGAAACGGCTCCAGATAGAGGTCGCGGGCGATGCGGTGGCGAGCACCGGCCTCGATCGGGACGATGACGCACTCGCTTCGGTGGCGCTGCAGAGGGTCCCACGCGTCCAGCATGGAGCGCAGCGCGCCGGCGAGCTGAGCCGGCACGTAGACCGTGGGCGGGGCCAGCCGCTGCAGTTGGCGCAGGGCGAGCACATAGACGAGGCCACCGGCGTGGTCCATGTGCGTGTGGGTCAGCGCGATGTGATCGCAGCGAATCAGCGCGTCGCGCCCGCGGCCCACGTCGAAGGCGAGCCGCCACTCGGGGGCGATCACCGAGGTCTCGACGCCGCCCAGGGAAAACCCGGTCAGCGAGAACTCCAGGCCGTCCAGGCCGCGGGTGGGTGCGCCGGCGTCGTGGGTTTGGTCGCGCTCGGGGGTGTCGGCGGGGGGCATCGCGCTCCGGCGGCTGAGAGGTCACGGGTGGGCCGGCGCGGTCCGTCTTGTGGGCTTCCGCGCGCCCATGGTACAAAGCGCCGAACCGCTTGCGGGAGGATGACATGCACAATCCAGCACGTCGATGCTGGGCGCCGGGCGCGTCGCGCGCCGTCGCGCTGTGCCTCGTCGTCGCCGCGGCGGCTGCCGGCTGCAAGAACACCGAGCACTACGAGCGCGACCCCACGAAGGAAGGCTATGCGCCCTCGGACACCACGAGCACGGGTCAGACCATCGGCAAGCTGAAGCAGCGCTGCGAGCTGGACGAGACGGTGAGCGATCCGGCGGAGAACACGCCGGAGTGGACCGCCCGCGAGCTCTTCGCCGCGGCCGGTTCAGCGGTCGACGAGCGGGCGGCGTTCGCGCGCTTCTTCGACCAATTCCAAGGTCAGCGCGAGGATTGGGTGCGATCGCAGTACTGGCCGCGCGCCCAGGCGAACATCCGACTCTTCGTCCCGGAGGGCGACACGGTCACCTTCGGGATCTGCCGACGTGAGACGCTGCCCGGCGGAAAGGTGAAGCTCTTCATCAAGTCGCTGGACGATTCCAAGAAGCATGTGCCAATCACCTTCGACCAACTCGAAGACGGCACGTGGAAGGTCACCAACTACTCCCCCTGAGATCCGGGGGGCAGAGCCAGGACGTGAAGCTCATGAAGATGTGGACGCGACTCGCCGCTGCGGGCCTGCTGATGCTCGCGGTGCCGGCATGCGATGATGGTGGCGGAGAGCCGCAGCCGTTGCAGATGCGCGTCAACGCGCTGAGCGGCGGGGCCTGTGGCGATCCGGACAACACCACCGCTCAGGTGGATCCGATCGCGGACCTCTCGCAGATGACGGTGCGGGTCAGTGGGCTCGATTCGGACCGCAAGCCGTTCAGCATTCAGCAGACGAGGTCGGTCGGCGGCGGCTCGTTCGTCCTCGACTCGATCCCAGAGACCACCAGCTCCAGACACGAGCTGGTCATGGCGGGCCAGGGCAAGGTGAACCGCTGGTACGCGGCCGACCCGAACGTGACGGTCCGCCGTAACCAGGACAACCCCATCGAGCTGTTGCTCACCAAGTACGGCGGGTTTTCCTGCGTGCGCCTGGATGCGCCGGTCTCGAACCCGCAGGGCGCCATCAACTTCCCCAACGTCATGTTCCCCGCCGCGGTCGAGCTGGGCGACGGGCGAATCCTCATCACGGGCGGGTTTACGTCGACGTCGAACGACGGCCAGGCCAACTACCTGAGCAGCCCCTCGGCGGCCGCGTTCTTGTTCAACCCGCGCACCGGCGAGGTGCGAGCGGCGGGCGGCGGGACCATGGGGCAGGGCCTCGGGCGCGCGGCTCATGCGATGGAGTTCCTGCCCGCCGACGACCCCAGCGCGGCGGACCCGGCGCTGGCTCATGATCACGTCGTCATCATCGGCGGTGCCGAGCGGCTGAAGATCACCGGCGAGGCCTTCCCCTACAGCTACGACGAGGCCGATGGCCGCCGCGACTACGTCCTCTACGACGTGCAGGACGACACCTTCACGGCCGGCAGCGACCTGATGAAGGTGAAGCGCGGCTTCCCGCGGACGCACCGGATGGCCGACGGCACGGTGGTGGTCACCGGCGGCGGCCGCTGGCCTCTGGAGACCGACGACCAGTATGTCCAGGTCGAGATCTTTGACGTCAATCGCGACGGCGGCCCCGGGTTCATCAAGGTTGTTCACTTCGCCAGCGACTTCCAGCGCAGCGCGCACAGCCTGACCTTCATCCGGAACACCGCCGACGGGTTGACCAACCTCCTCGCCTTTGGCGGCACCTTCACCAAGGTGGCCAAGCGAAAGATCGCCGAGGTGCTCAAGCAGTCGGCGCAGCAGCGCGAGGGCCTCGGCATCGACGGCACCTTCCAGGAGGTCGAGATCAAGATCGCCACGGGGTCGACGCTGACGGAAGCCGACCTGCCCTTCACCTATCATCACCAGATGACGCCGCTCGGCGAGCAGCGCTTCCTGCTGACCGGCGGCGTACGCGTGGACTGCACGGGCGTGTCGAGCTCGAACCTGGCCAACTGCACGATGCTGGCGCCGCGCGATGGTGAAGCCTGGATCATCACCTATGACGCCGGCTCCGGGACCGCGAAGCCGTCCATCGTCATCGAGAAGGCGTCGACCAATTTTGGCGCCGGGCGCGTCTTCCACACCGCCCACCTCACGGGCAGCGGCGGCGTCACGGTGGTCGGCGGCATGGGGGGCACCCAGGCGGTGCAGAGCGACAAGATCCTCTTCTTCGACATCGCGTCGCGGGCGTGGCGCGCGGCTCCAGAGGGCGGCGCGGACTTCGCCGGTCGTGGTGGCCACGCTGGCGTCACCGGGGTCTCGCGGTCGATCCTGCTCGTGGGCGGCGAGACGAACACTTCGAACCTGACCGGCGCGACTCGCGCGCTGGTCGAGCTGTACACCCCCTCGAATATCGAGATCCCCATCAACTAAGTGCGCCGCTGCTCATGGCGAGCAGCGACCTCGACTCTCGGAGAACCATCCATGCTCGATCCGCGGGGGAAGACGGTCCGAACGCTAGCGCTGCTGACCGCGCTGTGTTTCGTGAACCTCGAGATCGCGGCCCTGACCCAGGGTCGATTTGTGCTGCCCACGGCTCATGCGGCCGCCAAGGGCCAGCGCGTCGCGGTGTTCGTGTTTGCGAGCTCGAGCAAGGCGGCGGGCGACGCCCAGGTGCTACAGACCCTCATGCGCGAGGAGGTCGCGCGTCTGGAGGGCGTGCGCAACGTGACGGGGTCTCCAGACCCGGACGTCAGCGCGGCCACCCTGGTCGGCGCCAGCGTCGAGGACGGGTTCCGAGCGCTCAACGTCCGCGACCACGCGCGCGCGGCGACGGTGTTCTCAAGCGCCTTCGACAAGCTGGTGCGCTACACCGGCCCGCTGGACAAGCGCTTGCTCGCCCGGACCCTGAAGGGCCTGGGCGTCGCCAAGGTCATGTCGGGTCAGATCCGGGCCGGCCAGGAGATGATGACCGCGTCGCTGAACCTGTGGCCTGACCAGCTCGCGCCCGAGTACGGCTACACCTTGGACGTCCAGAACGCGTTCCGAGAGACCCAGCGCCAGCGCTCCGAGAACGCGACCGGCGGTCTGGCCGTGGTGACCGACCCGCCCGGCGCCGAGGTCAGCGTGGGAGGCAAGGTCCGTGGCTACACGCCGGTGGCCGTGCCCGACCTCGACGCGGGCCTACAGTGGGTGCAGGTGTCGCGCGATGGTTACGAGCGCCTGGGTGCCTTCGGTTCCTCGGCCCTCGGCCTGGATCCCCTGGAAC
>CAZNZH010000069.1:0-628 GCA_964577445.1 uncultured Myxococcales bacterium | reverse complement strand
GACAACGCCGCGCAGCGCTTCACGCTGACCGCACGCCCGGACGTGGAGAAGTACGAGGACCTCATCGCCAAGGCCGAGCGCTCCCTGTCCAAGCGCGGTCTCGCCGACGACGTGACGGGGCCGCTGCGCATGCTGCTCGGCGCGGACTCGCTGATCATCCTGCAGCTCAATTCGCGAGGAAACTCCTATGATCTTCGCGGCTGGCGCGGCGCCACCACCGTGGAGCCGTTGAGCACCTCCATCGCCCGCGACGCCAACTTCATCACCAACCTGCAGGCCTTCCTCGGCAGCACCCTGGGCACCGGCTTCATGCCGCCCCAGACGAACCTCCCGCTCGACTCCCCGCCGAGCGCCAGCGTCCTGGCCACAGGCCGTGAGGAGGAGGACCTCTACATCAACCCCGACGACCCGATCCTCAAGACAAAGAGCGACTCCGAGGGCTCCTCCATCACCAAGAAGTGGTGGTTCTGGGTCATCGTGGGCGGCGCCGTCGCAGGCGTCACCGCCGGCGCGGTCGTGCTCTTCTCAGGCAAGGACTCCGGCTCGGGACCCGTAGGCGACATCAACGTCAACCTGAATAGGCTGTAGGCTGTAGCCGGCGGCCAGGGAGGCGGCTACGGCGCTCGCT
>CAZNZH010000068.1:0-12770 GCA_964577445.1 uncultured Myxococcales bacterium | reverse complement strand
GTGCGCGGGTGGGCTTCGGGCTCGATGGCGAGCGGGACGCGGGTCGTCGCGGCGGCCAGAGGGTGGGCGGCGGTTTGAGCGAGGGCCGGCAGCGCCGCGAGCACGGCCTCGGCGGCGCGGTGGCCGAGGGCCTGCATCGCGGCGAGGTCGGCGGCGCGGGTGCTCCAGTCGTAGGTGGGGTTGAGATCGCCGGTGGCACCTTGCAAGAAGAGGCAGGGGGCGGCGGTCTGGGCCTCCACGCCGGCGCGCATCACGCCCGGCCACGCCGCACTCGCGTGCTTGTGGCGCGGGCCCAAGGTGGTCGGGTGACAGGCGAGGTTGACGATCGTCGTGAGCGCGGCGCCCGATGCTCCGCGGAGCTGGAGCAGCCCGACCGTCCGGTCCACCGGGCCGTCGGGGTTGGCCTTGAGCAGCGCCTTGCCGTCGGGCCCCAGCGGGCGCCGGTGGACGGCCAGGTCCGCCTCGGTCGCCCCAGAGTGCATGGTGGCCGGTTCGAGAGCCGCCGCGGCGCGGAGGATGGCGTCGGCGACCTTGGGGACCAGGGCCGCGACGTAGGCTTTTTGCGAGGGCTTCGCTCGCTCCGAGGTCGACGCCACCGGGGAGCTGTGGCTGTGCGAGCAGGCCAGCAGCACGGCGTCGGGGCTCAGGCCGGCGGGCGCGCAGGCGGCCTCGCGGATCGCCTGGGCGGTCGCCTCGTGGATCGCGAGCAGGTCCAGGGCGACGATGGCGACGCGGGTGGCGCCGTCGTCGAGGACGAGCGCCGTCGCGGTCAGGGGGTCGCGCACGCCGCGGCTGCCGCGCCACCACGCGTACCCGGCCAGCGGCGTGCCGTCGGCCGGCGAGATGTCCGCGCGGGCGACGCCGGCGCGGAGGCCGCCCTTCACGCCGCGAGCGCGCAGCCGCGCGACCGGCTCGACGGGGCCCGCGCGGCCCTCACGGTCGGCAGCGTCCGGCGGCGGCCAGGTCCGCGTATACGTTGATGTCTTCGTGGTCTCGCAGCCAGGTGCACGGCCACGCGGCCTCCGCGGGCCCGTGGACCAAGCGGGCCAGCGCCTCGGCCTTGGCAGCGCCAAAGGCGACCACGCGCAGGCGCCGGGCGTCGAAGATGGTGCCGATGCCCATGGTCAGCGCCCGGGTCGGGACCGGCGTCCCGGCGGGCATCTCGGAGATGTTCGCGGCCCGCGTCGCCTCGGTCAGCGTGACGACGCGGGTGCGCGAATCCCGGCCCGCCCCCGGTTCATTGAACGCGACGTGTCCGTTGGCGCCGAGGCCGAGGAGCTGGATGTCGACACCCCCGAGGGCTCGCAGCACAGCCTCGTGGCGGGCGGCCGCGGCGTCGGGGGCCTCGCCGCGCTCGACTCGCGTGAGGTGGACGGCCTCGGGCGCGAGATCGATCCGCGCAATAAGCTCGTCGCGGAGCGCCGCCTCAAACGTGCCGGGGCCGCCGGGCTCGAGGCCCAGGTACTCGTCGAGGCTGGTGACGGCGAGGGACGCCAGGGAGAGCCCGTCCTCGCGATGGCGCCGAACCAGCTCCGCGTAGAGCGCGCGCGGCGACCGCCCCGCGGCCAGCCCGAGCACGCCGCGCCGGCCCTCGCGCGAGCAGGCCGCCGCCAGCGCCGCGATCTCGTCGGCCAGCAGCGCCGCCGCGACCTCGGGCGTCGTTATCTCGATCCGCACGCCGCGGGGGCTGGTGATCGCTGGGGTGTGGGTCATCACGAGGCGGAGTGTTAACCGAACCGGCCGCCGGCGCCAAACTCTTCCTTCGCCCACGCCCCCGTCGGCGCCCGCGCTCGCCCCCCACGCCCTCGCCCGGTCCCAGACCTCAGATGTCTCGCGGCCTCAACAGCGCCTCGAGGCGCCACTCGCCGTCCAGGGCCTCCGCCCAGTCGTCGCCCTGGCCCACCAGCAGCGCCGCGTTCGCCGTCGTCATGGGCTCCGCCACGCCGGCCAGGGCGGCCAGCGCCTGCTCCCAGCCGGGGTTGTGTCCCAACACCAGCACCGTGTGCAGGTCCGGGCTCCACCCGAGCGCTGCGTCGCAGATCGCGTCCAGGTCCGCCAGATAGAGCTCGCGCGCGAAATTCGCCTCGGGTGGGTCTGCGAAGCGCTCGCTCATCAGGTCCCAGGTCTCCTGGGTCCGCCGCGAGTCGCTGGACCAGACCGCGTCGGGCTCCCACTCGAGCTCGATGAGCTGGTCGGCGATGCGCGGCGCGTCCTGACGCCCCCGCCCGCTGAGCGGCCGCTCGTGGTCCGACGACGCATCGGTGCCCCACGCGCTCTTCGCATGCCGCATCAGGATGAGTCGCCGTTCCATGCGCCGCTCCGATTCGCCAGCCGCCGCCTACGTATTTGCCAGTCGCCGCAGCACCGTGTGGAGGATGCCGCCGTTTCGGTAATAGTCTACCTCGACCGGCGTATCGATGCGGCACAGGGCCCCGAAGGTCGTCTTCGTGCCGTCCTGTGCGACCGCGGTGACCTGAAGCTCCGACAGCGGCTTCACGTCGTCGCCGATGGCGATGGAGAAGGTCTCGCGGCCCGTCAGGCCCAGGGTGTCCGCCGTCTCGCCCGGCAGGTACTGAAGCGGCAGCACGCCCATCCCGATGAGGTTTGAGCGGTGGATGCGCTCGTAGCTCTCGGCGATGACCGCGCGCACGCCCAGCAGATACGTGCCCTTGGCCGCCCAGTCGCGGCTCGAGCCCATGCCGTAGTCCTTGCCCGCCAGCACCACCAGCGGGATGCGGTGCTGCTGGTACTTCACGGCCGCGTCGTAGATGAAGCAGGTGTCGCCCTGGTTCGGCGGCGTGTCGGTCGCGTAGGTCAGCCACGGGAAGGGCCCCGCCGGGTTCGCGTTCGGGCCGAGGTAGGTCGTGTAGCCGCCCGTGGTGTCCGGCGCGAGGTGGTTACGCACGCGGATGTTGGCGAAGGTGCCGCGCGTCATCACGCGATCGTTGCCGCGCCGCGACCCGAAGCTGTTGAAGTCGGCCTTGGCGACGCCCTGGGCCTCCAGGTAGCGCGCGGCCGGGCTGTTGGGCGGGATGACGCCGGCCGGGCTGATGTGGTCGGTGGTGACCGAGTGGCCCACCTTCACCAAGCAGCGCGCGCCCTCGATCGGGCCGATGGGCGGCGGCACCACGGGCATGTCGACGAAGTAGGGCGGCTCCTGGATGTAGGTCGAGGCCTCCTTCCAGTCGTAGACCTGCCCGGTCGGCGCGTCGATGGCCTGCCACTCCGGCCCGCCCTCGAAGACGTTGGCGTAGCGCGCGCGGAACTGCTCGCGGGTCACGCAGCGCGCCATGACCTGGGCGATCTCGTCGTTGGTCGGCCACACGTCGCGCAGGTAGACGGGCTGGCCGTCTCGGTCCTCGCCGAGGGCGTCGGTGTGCAGGTCGATGTCGATGGTGCCGGCCAGGGCGTAGGCCACGACCAGCGGCGGCGAGGCCAGGTAGTTGCCCATGGTGTGCGGGCTGACCCGGCCCTCGAAGTTGCGGTTGCCGGACAGCACCGCGGCGGCCGCGAGGTTGCCCTCGACGATGGCGTCGCGAATAGGGTCGGACAGGGGCCCCGAGTTGCCGATGCAGGTGGTGCAGCCGTAGCCGACGGTGAAAAAGCCGACCTCCTCGAGTGCCGAGGTGAGCCCGGCGCGGTCGAGGTAGTCCGACACCACGCGCGAGCCGGGTGCGAGCGAGGTCTTGACCCAGGGCTTGGCCCTCAGCCCGCGCGCCGCCGCCTTCTGCGCGACGAGGCCGGCGCCGAGCATGACCGCCGGGTTCGACGTGTTCGTGCACGACGTGATCGCCGCGATCACCACGTCGCCGTCTCGCAGATCGAAGGTCGCGCCGCCGTAGGTCACCGGCTGGGGCGTCGACGCCTGCGACCGGCCGAAGGTGTCGCTCAGCGCCAGGTGCCAGCTCCCCTTCATGTCGCTGAGCAGCACGCGGTCCTGTGGCCGCTTGGGCCCGGCGAGCGACGGCTGCACCAGCCCGAGATCCAGGCCCAAGCTGGCGCTGTAGGTGATGTCGAAGGCGTCGTCACGCCACAAGCCCTGTAGTTTCGCGTACTTCTCGACCAGATCGATCTGCTCCTCGCTGCGCCCGCTGAGGTGCAGGTAGTCCAGCGTCTTCTGATCGATGGGGAAAAAGCCGATGGTCGCGCCATACTCGGGCGCCATGTTCGCGATGGTGGCGCGGTCGGCGAGCGTCAGGCAGTCCAGGCCGGGGCCGTAGAACTCGACGAACTTCTCGACCACGCCGTGCTTTCGCAGCATCTGCGTGACGGTCAGCACGAGGTCGGTGGCCGTCGCGCCCTCGGGCAGCGTGCCGGTGAGCTTGAAGCCGACCACCTCGGGGATGAGCATGTAGATCGGTTGGCCCAGCATGCAGGCCTCGGCCTCGATGCCGCCCACGCCCCAGCCCACGACGCCCAGGCCGTTGATCATCGTCGTGTGCGAGTCGGTGCCGACCAGCGAGTCGGGGTAGGCCACGCGCTCGCCGTCGACCTCGCGCTCGAGCACGCAGCTCGCGAGGTACTCGAGGTTGACCTGGTGGACGATGCCCGTCTCGGGCGGGACCACCGAGAAGTTGTCGAACGCGCCCTGGCCCCACTTCAAAAACTCGTAGCGCTCGTTATTGCGCTCGAACTCCAGGGCGGTGTTGATGCCGATGGCCTTCCCGCTCCCGTAGGCGTCGACCTGCACCGAGTGGTCGATGACGAGGTCGGCGCGGATCAGCGGGTTGACCTTGGAGACGTCGCCGCCGATGCGGGCCATGGCGCTGCGCAGCGCCGCGAAGTCCACGACCGCCGGGACGCCCGTGAAGTCCTGAAGCACGACGCGGCCGGGCTTGAACGGGATCTCCTGCTCGCCGACGTCGCTGCCGTCCCAGCTCGCCAGCGCCCTCACATGCGCCTCTTCGACCACGTAGTCGTCCAGCTCGCGCAGGCAGGACTCGAGCAGGACCTTGATGGAGTAGGGCAGCTTGTCGACGTGGCCGACGCCGGCCTTGGTGAGGGCGTCGAGGCGGTAGACCGTGTAGCTCTGACCGCCGGCTTCGAGGGTGGCCTTGGCGCCGAAGGCGTCGCGCTTTTTCATGGGGTGGCTCCTGCGTTCCCGGGTCAATGGTGGCGCGGAACATACGTCCGCTGGCCTCAGAACGGAAGCCGATATCACCCGGGCTGCCCCGGCGACGCCTCGGCCAGCCAGCTCGCCATCGCCGGTTCCCTGGCGGCTCAGCGCTCGCCTCGACTACCCCGGCCCCGGCCGCGCTCCGAGAGGGTACAGCTCGCTGGCGTCGCTCGGCGCGCTGGCCGAGGGCGCCGGCTACAACCCTCGCTGGGCGCTGGTCTCGACGACGATGCGGTAGCCGAACCAGCCGTTTTCGAGCTCGGCGTGGCGCGGGGCTTGGGCGGCGGGCTCGTAGTCCGTGTAGGTGACGCGGATCGTGCCCGGCGGGGTGGCGTCGAGGCGGGTGAAGGTGCGCTCGATGAGGCGGCCGGAGGCGTAGCGCTCGTGTATGCGCTCGCCGTCGACCTCGCCGCTGCGCTCGCCGTCTTGGGGCGGGGGACCGGCGAGCCACGGGTAGAAGACGCGCTGGAGGTCCAAGACGATGAAGCGCGGCGGGAAGGGCAGCTCGCGGTCGCTGCGGTTGTCGAAGGTGAGGGCGTCGTCGGTCAGCACCAGGGAGAAGGCCGGGGTCCCCATGGGGGTCAGGCCCAGCAGGGTCAGGGTGGAGCCGCGCTTTTGCAGGGCGGCGTCGAAGCCGCGGCTGCCCAGGGGCCAGTGGGCGGTGACGTGCTGGCGCCAGAGGAAATCGCCCGGCCGCGCGTCGACGGCGCGCAGCTCGCCGGGGTAGGCGCGCTCGTCGAGCGGCGGCGGCGACGGGGGCGGCCTGTCCGCGCGATTCGATCGGTGACAGCTCGCGAAAAGAAGGATCGCGGCGAGGGCGAGCTGGCGCATCATGCGCCCGCCCGCGGGGCTAGCCACGCCAGGGTGGCCGGGGCCAAAACGAAGCTCGCGGTGACGCCCACGCCGGCGACGAGGCCGATGGTCTCGAGCGCCGGGTGGTCGGAGAGTGCCAGCAGGCCGAAGCCGAAGACGGTCGAGAGGCAGGCGACCAGCAGGCTCAGCAGCGTCGCCGGCAGCTCGCCCGGGTGGTGGGTCGCGGCCTCGGCCATGAACACACCGTAGTCGACGCCCATGCTGACCACCATGAGCAGCGAGGTCAGGGCTACCAGATTGAGGGGCTTACCCAGGGCCGCGAGCACGGCGACGGTCAGGGTCGCGGCGAGGAGCGCCGGCAGCGTGGCGGCCAGGGTGCGGCGCGGGGTGCGGTAGCGGGCGGCGACCAGCAGCAGGATGAGCAGCAGGCCGGCCAGCAGCACCTCGGTGGTGCGGACCCGGACCGCCTTGGTCGTGCCGCGGAAGAGCTGTGCCTGGTCCAAAAAGAGCACGCCGGGGACGTCGGCGAAGGCGGCGGCGAGGGCGGCGGGGTCGCGCAGATCGTGGAGGAAGCTGAGGTAGGTGACGCGATCGTCGAGCGTGATGCGGAAGGCGCGGACCAGGGGTGCGAGCGGCGAGTCGGCGAGGTCTTGGTAGGTCAGGGGCGCTGGGGCGGGTTGGGCGAGGAGGTCTCGGAAGGGCTCGAAGGGCTCGGCGCGAAAGCCCGCGGCGACGAAGGCGGACGATAACCGCGCCCAGAGATCGGGGGCGGCGCGGGCGGCGGCGTCGACCTCGGATTGCTGGGCGGCGCTGGGCAGCAGGGTGGCGATGGAGCGAAACGCCCCGATGGCGCCTTGGGATTCGGCGCGCTCGAGCACGCGGGCGGCGCGGTCGGCGGCCTCGAGCGCCGCCTCGTCGTCGGGGCCCCAGGCGATGACGAAGCGCTGCTGCTCAAAGGGCGCGACCCGGGCGCGGACGGCCTCGTCTTCGGCCAGCAGGACCGGGTCGAGCACGTTGAGCGAGGCCATGTCGTCGTCCCAGTGGACCCGCGGCGCCATGAGCGCGGCGAAGGTGACGGCGGCGGCGGGCAGCAGCCACAAGGCGCGGCGGTGGCGGCGCAGCGCGTCGAAGCCGCGGCCCAGGGCGTCGGCGAGGGCGCGGGCTTGCCGGGTCGCCGTCTGGGCGCGTGGGACCAGGGGCGGGATGAGCCAGCGGGTGGCGGCGAGTGCTGAGGCGATGCCGACCGTCGCGAAGACGGCGACCTCGCGCAGACCCGGGAAGGCCGACCACGCCAGGCCGATGAAGCCGGCGATGGTGGTGATGGCGCCGAGGAGCAGGCCGGGCCAGAGGCGGGCGAGGGTGCGCTCGGGGCTCGTCTGCACGGGCGAGAGCGCGTGGTGGCAGTAAAAGTGCACGGTGTAGTCGATGCAGACGCCGATGAGGGAGGCGCCGAAGGCCAGGGTCAGGCCGTGGATGCGCCCGAAGAGCAGCAGGCAGACGGCGAGCGCGCTGAGCATGCCGACGCCGATGGGCAAAGACGCCAGGGCGGCCAGGCGGAGCGAGCGGAAGAGGACCAGGAAGAGCAGGACGAGGCCGACGACGGAGAGGACCGAGACGCGGGCGATGTCGGCCTTGATGGAGCGCTCGGCTTTGACGGCGAAGCGGTTGACGCCGCTGCGCTCGAGGCGCAGGTCGGCGCCGAGCTCGGCCCGGACGGCGGCCATGGCGTCGTCGAGGGCGGCCAAAAGCGGCGCTTGGACCGCGCCGTCGAAGGCGGGCTCGCGGGTGGCGAGGAAGAGGATGGCGTGGCGGCGATCCTCGGTGATGAAGCGGCCGTCGTGGAGGGTGACGCCGCCGCCGCGTGATGCCTCGAGGCGGTCGAAGAGGCCGGGGAGGGCCAGCAGGGGGTCGCCGGGTGCCACGCGGCTGATGAGGGTGGACATGGGGAGGCCGAGGCGGCGCTTGAGGTCGGCGGCGGCGCGGCGGAGGCCCTCGTCGCTGACGCGCTCGCGGGCGCTCTCGGCGTCGGGTGCCAGGAGCGACAGGCGGCGCGGGTAGTAGAGGTCCCAGAGCGCGCGGTCGACGCCCTCGGGCGGGCCGCCCTCCAAAAAAGCGAGGTGGGAGCTGACTCTTTGGTCGGCTCGGAGGGCTTTTTCCAGGGCGCGGCCGGCGGCGACGGCGCGCTCGGCGCCGGGGGCCTCGACGCTCAGGACCATGGTGCGGCTGAGCTCGCTGGACGCGATCTGGCGCGAGAGCTGGCTCAGTGCCGGGTCGTCGCCGGAGGGCAGAAAGTGCGTGATGTCGGTCACGATGGCGAAGCGCGCGATGACAAAGGCGCCCATCGCGGCGATGAGCAGCGCACCGATGGCGAGGTGGCGGCGCTGCGCGGGCGTCAACGCGGGGCTACGTCGAAGAGGCGCTTGCGCTCATCGGGCGTGAAGCGGCGCTGGGGGTCGGCCTCGAGGATGCGGGTGACCGAGTAGTCGCCGCTGGCCTCGTCGACGCGGATCTCGGTGACGGCGAGGCCCCGGCCGCGGATGCGCAGGCGGGTGACGAGCGCTTTGAGCGGCGGCCCGCGGGGCTCGAGCTCCAGCGCCCAGCCCTGGCCGTCCGGCGCGGCGGGGTCGAAGCGCAGCGCGTAGATCTGTTCGAGGCCCGCGCGGTCGCCGGCGAGCACGCGCACGAAGGACTCGACGAAGAGGCGCACGTCGGGCCGCGCGGACAGGTCGATGCGGCCGCTGCCCTCGGAGTCCGAGTAGCGCACCGCGTCGGGCGCGATGACCACCGAGCTCTTGGTGGGCGTGTCGGTGTGGCGGGCGAGCAGGCCCGGCGGGACGAAGTAGAGGCGGCCCGCGCTCTGAAGCGGCGCGGCCAAAAGCCCGATGTGCTTGTCTTCGACGAAGCGGGCTTCGAGGCCGGGCATCTTCTGAAACGCGCCCAGCAATGACTCTAGCGTGACGGCTTCAGCGGCCGGCGTCGCAGCGGCGGGTGCCGGCGCGGGTGTGGGCTGCGCGGCGAGGCTGGGGCCGGCGCAGACGGCGAGCGCCAGCCCGACCAGACTCGCAAAAACCCAGGCGCGGGCTCGATCAGTGAGGCAATCGCTCGAAGATCTCACGCGGGGTCTCCGGGATGAGGCGGCCACGGCCGTCGGTGGTGGCCAGCGCCGTGGTCGCGCGCGCGCTGGCGCGGCCTTTGGTCAGGTTCTGCACGTCGTAGGCGACGCGGATGAGCGGGGTTCGCTCCAAGACCCATGCGCTGACCCGCACGGTGTCGCCGTAGGTCAGCGGGAAGGTGTAGCGGCAGCGCACGTCGACGATGAACATCCGGTAGCCCATGTCGCGGATGGCCGGGACGTCCAGGTCATGAGCGCGCATGAGCGCGGTGCGAGCGGCCTCGAGGTACTCGAAGTAGCGGCCGTGCCAGACGACGAAGAGCGGGTCGCAGTCGTGAAACGGGACGTCGAGGTCGACGGACACGGCGTGGGGCGCGGGCTTCACGAGGCGGGCGCTCCGGGGTCGTAGCTCAGGCGTCCGGCGGCGCAGATGCGGTCGGCGCGGCGGATCTCGAAGTCGACCTGGGGCTCGTCTTCAAGCCAGCTCAGCCGCAGCTCCAAGGTGTCGCCGGGGAGGATTCGCTTGTGAAACTTCACGTGGCTGACCGAGCGCAGCTCGCCCAGGCCGGGCCGCGCGGAGGCGACGGCGGGCATGACCAGCTCGTGGAGCTGCACGACACCCGCCATGATGGGGTAGCCGGGGAAGTGGCCGGCGTAATAGGCGTAGTCGGCGGGGACCTCGACGGCCACGGTCGCCTCGGTGCGGCCCTCGTTTTCCCTGATAATGACTGGCGACATGCCGAGCGTCGTCGACAGCGTCTCGCCCGAGGGGCCCAGGCCGAAGAGGCGCAAGAAGCGCACCGGGTCGACGCGGCCCAGCAGATCGCGGGGGATCTCGGCCACCGAGATGACGCGCTCGACCCCGAGGATGCCGGCGCCTTCGAGCGCGCTGCGGGCACTGGCCGGTGAGAGGGACGGCGAGCCGGCGGCCGCGAGGATCCGTGGGCTCTCGCCCGGAGCGCAGGGCAGCGCCAGCGCGGCGGCGTCCACCGCGCCCGCCTCGCCGATGAGGGCGCGGGCGATCTGCTTGGTGTGGCCCGGCATCAGCGACGTGTCGGGCGAGACCAGGCCGGCGATGGCGCGCACTCTCAGGCCGGACGCGGCGGGGCCCGGGGGAAGCTCCGCCGGCAGCAGCACGGCTTGGGCCTCGCGCGCGGCCGCCAGCAAGGGGCCCGGCGGGCCCAGCGGGTGTCCGGTGCTCAGGTGCGCGGGCACGGTGACCACGGTGGTCGCGCCCCAGCGGGCCGCCGGCCGCAGCTCGCGCGAGAACGCGCCGCCCGCGCACAGCGGCGCCAGCACCCCCGCGATGAACCCGTAGGCGGTCAGCGGCGACGCGCTCACCAGCACGCGCCCGTCGAGGCCGCCCGCCGCGCTGACGGCGCCCGCGGCGGCCATCAGCTCACCGCCCGTCCAGGCGCGCCGGCTGCCGCCAGAGCTCGCGAACACGGCCGCGGCGACGTCGCGTGGCGTAAGGGGCGCGATGGCGCCCGGCAGCTCGCGACCTCGAGCCTCGGCGAGGAGCCGCTCGACCCGGACGGGCGCCCCCGCCTTCGTGTCGTGAAAGAGCCCCACGACACCGGGCGCCTTCTGTAGCGGCCCCACGCTCTCGCGCCGGGTGTCGGGCGGCATCAGCACCCCGTGGCCCGCCGCCCACGACGCCAGCAGCGCCACGGCGAACGCGTAGCGGTCCTCGGCGAAGACCAGCAGCACCAGCGACCCTGGCTCGGCCGGCGGCAGCGTCGCCCCCAGCGTCTGGACGTCGCGCATCAGCTCGCCCGCGCTGCGCTCGCCGCCTGTGCCAAAACACACAGCGTCCGCCAGCCCGTGGCGCCCGGGCAGCCCGACCGTCATCGGCGCGGGCCCGCGGTCACGCGGGGTCACTCGCGCCCGCCGCTGCCGCCGCTTCCGCCGCTGCCGCCGCGTTCTTCGCCTGGCCGGCGCGCACGAAGGCCGCAAGCGCCGCTACCGAGTGGAAGTTCTCGCGGTTGTGCTCGTCGTCCGGCGAGGTGCGCACACCGAACCTCTTGTGAATCGCCATCGCCAGCTCAAGGGCGTCGATGGAGTCGAGGCCCAAGCCCTCCACGAAGAGCGCGTCGTCGCTCTGGATGTCCTCCGGCTTCACGTCCTCGAGCATCAGCGATTCCACGATGAGCTGCTTGATCTCCATCTCGAGCGTGTCGTCCATCCTGGGCTCCTGCTTGCGCCTGCTTGCGCCGATTTGCGCCGATTTGCGCCTACTTGCGCCTACTTGCGGTAGTCTTCGAGTGCCGGCGTCGCCGCGCCATCCGTCAGAACCAGCCCGCGCAGCCGCGACTCGACGTCGCGCATCAACGCGCGGCTGTCGTACCCGAAGTCGGCCGGATCCACCGGGTCGAGGACCTCGAGGGTCAGGACGGGGCGCTGGGCAGGCGGACGCAGCAAGGGCACTTCCTTGGAAATCCACACGGGCCGGCACCGGATGACGACGGGCACCAGGGGCACGCGGGCGCGGCACGCTATCTCAAACGCGCTGCGGCGGAAAGGACGCATCGCGCCCGGCGGCGAGCGCGAGCCCTCGGGGAACATCATCAGCCGAAAGCCGTCTTCGAGCCGCGCGACGCCCTGCTCGACCAGGCGCGCGCCCTCCAGCAGGTCGCCGCTGCCGCCCTCAAGATGCCGCGCGCCCTCGACCAGCGGCCTCAGCCAGCGCTTACGATAGAGGTCGGCGCGCACGACCGCGCAGAGGTCCGGGATCGACGCGAAGAGCGCCGAGCTGTCAGGCAGCGTCGGGTGATTCGCGACGAGGACGAAGGGCCCGTCCGGCAATCGGCCGGCGAGGGAGCGGTGGTCGAACTCGAGCAGCCCGATGAAGCGCACCAGGTCGTGCATCATCCCGAAGGCGCGGCGCACGATCCCCTGCACGCGGCGGGCGCGGCGGTTGACGTCGCGGGTCGGCAGCGACAGCCAGAGCATGAACATCGCGTAGCCAAAGGGCGCAAACACCGCGTAGACGACGACCACGCCGAACGTGAGGAGGGTGCGCCAGAGCTGCCCAAACCCGCGCCCGCCGCGCTCGTGCGGGGTCAGCGGGGTCACCTCGGCCCGCCTCCTCCGCGCGGCTCGATGTCCCGCTTCACTCATCATGAGCGCGAGTCTATCGAGGGCGCCTGCCCCCGGCAACGAGGACGCGCCTCCGTGCTCCGCCCGGCCCTGTGCCAAATCGCCCCCGTTTCATCGGCGCTTTCATTGTCTATACTCCGCCCCGGCGCCGGCCCCGGGCGCGCGATTGCTGCGGGGCGTGGAGGGTTCATGGGCTCGAGCGTTCTCGCACAGACAGACGGCAGGTCCTTTGACGTGGTGATCTGCGGCGGTGGGCTCGCGGGGCTGACCCTGGCGCGGCAGCTTCGGCGCGAGCTGCCTGCGCTGTCGGTGGCGCTCATCGAGCGGGTGGCGCGGCCCTTGCCCGACGCGTGCCACAAGGTCGGTGAGTCCAGCATCGAGCTGGGCTCGCAGTACCTCGAGCGGCTGGGGCTGCGCGACTACCTGCGCGCGAAGCACCTGCCGAAGTTCGGGCTGCGCTTCTTCCCCGGTGGCGGCCACCTCCCGCTCGAGCAGCGCACGGAGCTTGGACCCTCAAACGACCCGATCCTGCCTAGCTATCAGCTCGATCGCGGACGGTTCGAGAGCGACCTGCGCGCGATGAACGAGGCCGACGGCGTCGTGATGCTCGAGGGCGTCACGGTGCGGGAG
>CAZNZH010000067.1:0-12773 GCA_964577445.1 uncultured Myxococcales bacterium | reverse complement strand
CGACGCCGTCACCGCGCTGAGCGAGGCCATGGCGGCTCGACACGAAGCCGCGGCCCAGGCGCTCAGCACCGAGCACGGGTTCACCGCGGATGGCGACAGCATCGGCCGCTTCTACGCGCAGGGTGCCCGGAAGGGGTTTCGCCTTGAGCCGCTGATCGCGGTGGAAGGCCACGATGGCCGGGTCGCGGTGACGGCGCTGATGGGTCTGCGCGAGCCGGCCCGCGCGCTGGGCCAGGTGTGGCTGCTCGGCCGCGACGACGGCGCGCGGTTCCGGCTCGAGGGCGTGGCGCGAAACAGCGTGCTGGTAGCTCTCTTTTCGGAGGGTCACCTCGACGCGATCTTCGACGGACGCGCCCTGCCCCCCGCGCCCGCCGACGTGCTGAGCTGGGGCGAGTCCGTCGGACGCGCGCTGAGCGGGCCCACCGAGGCGTGGCTGGCTCATCTCGCGCCTGACTCGCCTGGGGGCCCGGCCGCAGCCGAGACCGTCGAGGAGATCCTCGCCGACGGCGTGGGGGCCGTGCGCGTGGCGGGCTCCGGGCGGGTGCCCGCGCTGGACCGGACCTTCGTCGGTCTCGCGGTGACGCCGGCGGGTCAAGACCATGAGCGCGAGCTGTGGCTGGTGCTCGAGGGCCCCATCGACGCAGGCCGCGCGCGAGTGGTCGGCTCGGGCGGCTCGCCCAGCGCCTCGACGGTCCTGGGCGGTTGACGGGCCAGACGGTCCGGTCGCGGCCGATGACAGCGACGGCCGGACGCGGTATCTCTGGGTCACGGCTGCAACAGGAGCGCACCATGGCTGACGACGACGAGACCAAGGCGCCGAGCCCCAAGGCGAGACCCGCCCCGAAGGCCGCTGGGCGCGCGAAGGGCGACGGTGGTGCCGAGGCGGCAACGCCGGACGAAGGCCCACCGCAGCCCGAAGGCGCTGGCGCGCGGCCGGTGGATTTCGCCGAGCAGTTCCGCGTGGCGGCGCAAAAGCTCATGGCCGACAAGCTGGGCGTGTCGCAGAAGGCGGACGGGACCCTCGACCTTGGCCCCGAGCAGTCCGACAGGCTCAAGCTCACCGCGCAGAGCTTCCTGATGAACCTCGTCGACAGCCTCCAGGCGGGGATCAAGCCGGGGGCATCTGCCGGCGTCACGCCCATCGGGGCGCACGCGGAGGGGGGCCAGCCCGCGAACCCGGACGCCGAGCCGGCCAGCGTCATCGATCTGGACCAGGCGCGGCGGCGCCGTGAACCCACCGGGCCGTCCGAGCTCGAGAGGCGCATCGGCGAGTCGCTCAAGCAAGCCTTCGAGGGCTACATGGCCGAGCACGTCGTGCCCCAGGGTGCGACCGGGCAGGTCAACGTGAACGTCGACCCCGAGACCCTCAAGGAGCACGGACCGCAGCTAGCCCTCGCGCTCTTCGGCGCCTTCGCGAAGGCGCTGGTTCCCGAGTCGGTCTCGGTCAGCGTGCCCACAAAGGCCAAGCCGGTCACGGGCTCAGGGGCTGGCGACGGTGCTGGGCCGAGGCCTACCGACGAGACGCGCGACGAGTCCAAGCAGACCGAGCCCGCGCCGGTGCAGGTGAAGCTGAACATCGATCTCGCCGGGCTCTTTCGCGGGATGCTTCAGCCGAAGCAGTCGAAGGACTAGCGCGGCTGCGTGCTGAGCGGAGTCACCGTCACCATGAGCATCTTCGGCACCGTGGCGACGGTGCTGACCCTGCTGATCCATCGCTACCTCTGGAAGCGCTTGGTGCGCGACACGGGCCTCAGGCGCGGCGCGCGCTTCCTGGGCTCGCTGGGCATAGCGCTCCTGGCCACGGCGCTGCTCGCCAGCCTCTTCTTACGCCGCTCCATCGATCGCGACGTGCTCTCGCCGCTGCCGATGATCGCGTGGGCCTGGGCTGGCATCATGTTCTACTTGGCGCTCGTGCTGGGCGCGGCGGACTTCGCCCGGCTCACGGCGCACCTCGGGCGGGCCGTCGCCCGGCGCCTGAGCCGCCCAAGGCGCCCGACCCGCGACCCGGGCGCCCTCGTCCCGCCGGACCCGGGCCGCCGCGTGGCCATGGCGCGCATCGTGGCGACCACCGCGTCGTTGAGCGCGGCGGGCGTGGGCCTGTACGGCTTTCGCAGCGCTTGCGGCGGTGACTTCGAGATGCCGGAGCACGCGATCCGTATCGCGCGCCTGCCGCCGGCGCTGGATGGCCTCCGCATCGTCCAGCTCAGCGACATCCACATCGGGCCGACCATCGACCGGCGCTTTTTGGCCGACGTGGTCGCGAAGACCAACGCCCTCCGCCCCGATCTGGTCGTCATCACCGGCGACCTCGTCGACGGGTCGGTGGGGTCCCTTGGCGGAGACGTCGCCGAGCTCACCAACCTCCGCGGGCGCTACGGCACCGCGTTCGTGACCGGCAATCACGAGTTCTTCTCCGGCGTAGACCCATGGATGGAGCACCTGCGCGGCCTGGGGATTCACGTGCTGGCCAACCAGCGGATCGCGGTCGGCGACCCCGGCCCCGGAGGCGCTGGCTTCGACCTCGCGGGCATTCACGACGCCTGGGGCGGGCGCCGAGGCGCGCAGTACGCGCCGGATCTCGCCAAGGCCGTCGCCGGCCGCGACCCCGAGCGCGCGCTGGTGCTGCTCGCGCATCAGCCAAGACAGATCGATGACACCGAGGGGTTTGACGTCGACCTCCAGCTCTCCGGCCACACCCACGGGGGGCAGCTCTGGCCTTTTGGCGGGGTCGCCGCGCTGGCGCAGCCGTGGCTCCGCGGGCTGCACCGCCGCGGCGACACGCGCATTTACATCAGCCAGGGCACCGGCTACTGGGGCCCGCCCATGCGCGTCGGGGCCCCGCCCGAGATCGCGTCGCTGATCCTGACCGTGTGATCGCGCCGCCGAGACCGGCGGGCAGACCCAGCCGCGGAGCAGCCTACCAGTAGGCTTCCACCGTGAACTGCCCCGGCCGCTTCGGGGAATTGCGCCGCCACCCCATCGCCTCAAAGCGGGCCCGCATCTCCTCGACCATTTGGGGGTTGCCGCTGAGCATGACCTGGGAGTCTTCGGCGCTCAGACGAGCGCCCGCCCGAGATTCCAGCTCGCCAGAGGCGTGGAGCGTCGTGACTCGGCCATGCAGCACGCCCGGCGCGTCGGGCTCGCGGCTGACGACGGGGATCACCGTGACGCGGCCTGGGTATTTGGCCGCGATGGCGGCCAGCTCGTCGCGGTAGGCGAGGTCCTGGACGGTGCGCACGCCGTGCACCACGATGACGCGCTCGAAGCGCTGCCAGCCCGGCTCGTCGCGCAGCATCGAGATGTAGGGTGCCAGGCCCGTTCCGGTGGCGATGAGCCACAGGTGGCGGGCATCGGGGAGGCGCTCGAGGGTGAAGACGCCCGCCGCCGACCAGCGCACCCAGATGCGGTCGCCGGGCTGAGCGGCGCACAGGCGGGGCGTGATCTCTCCGTCGAGCACCAAGGAGACGAAGATCTCGGACGGTTGTCCGGGGGCGGACACGACGGAATAGGCGCGGCTGGGGCGTGTGCCCTCAGGATTGGCGGCCTCGACCGCGACGTCGATGAACTGGCCGGGGCGAAAGGGGCCGATGTCGGCGTCCAAGACCAGGGAGACCAGCCCCGGCGCCCAATCGATCCGGCGGACCACCAGGACCTCGTGCCATTCGCGTGCCATCGGTAGAGGAGAGCACGCGCGCCCCTGGCCGACAAGGATGCGCGAGCGGTGGCCGTGAAGCGCCGCGTGCCAAAGCCCCAGCCGCGGTCAGGCCGTGGGGAGCACGCGGTCCCGCGCCACCTCCGCGATGCGGGCGCCCAAAGGTCCCGCAGGCCCACCGGAGGCGCGGCGGGCGGAGTCAGAGAAACGCGGCGTTGATGCGCACGCGCGGGGCGCGGAGATCGACGTTGTTCCAGCGGGTACCGGCTAGCGAGAGCACGAGGACCGAGAGCGGGACGACCGTGGCACGCAGCGTGCGGGCCAGCGCGGTGGTCTGGGGGCCGCGGGGCAAGGCGACACCCACCCAGTCCCACGGGGACTCGACGTGGGTGGCGAGGACGCCCTCGAGGATGGCCTGAAGCCGCGCCGGTTCCTCGCCACGCGCCTCGATGTTGGCGACCCAGAGGACCTCGGCGACCTCGCCCTCCGCGGGCATCGGCGGCGTGAGGCCCAACGCGCTGGCCGAGCGACGCACGAGGGCCTCGGCGCGGGCCTTGCCCGTGGCGGCCAGCGGCATGAAGCGCCGAAAGCGCCCGGTGTCCACCACGGTGAGGCAAGCCGAGAGCGCGCCCGAGGCGTCGCGCATCATGTACGTGTGCTCCACGCGCTGGTCGGGCAGCCGCGTGAGCTCTCGGGCGAGGCTCTCCATGCTGACCGGCTCGGCGAAGCGACGGCTGGATTGGCGAGCCGAGATGAAGGTGCCGAGCTCCGGCAGGTCGTGGTGGGCGGCGGCCGAGAAGTGACGCGGCACCTCGTGGTGGTGCCCCAGGGGGATCAGCAGCAGGTCGGCCAAGGCGGCGACCTGGGCCATGGGCTGCTCGAAACGCTCGCGGGTGCGGCGGATGAAGGGCGCGAGCGCGGTGTGGTCTCGGTCCAAGAGCTGCATCACGGCGAGCTCGGCGCCGAGGCGGACGCGGACGTCTTCGAGGGCGAGCCGCAAGAGCGTCGGCAGCACCTCGCCGCCGCGGAGCTCGGGCCGGAGCCGCACGTCGCTGAGGTGAGCCAAGGGGACCATGCCGCCGGTCGCCGCGCCCGGGCGGACGACGATGCAGGCGGATCCGGCGACGGATCCCTGGGCTTCGACGATGTAGATCTCGGGCGCGATCGCCGGGTCCATCGTTTGGATGTTGCGCAGCGCGAAGGCGTCAACGCCGCGCTCTTCGACGATGGGCAGCGCGCCGCCGAAGGGCACCTCGCGCAACAGCTCAGCCACGGCCACGGTGTCGCTGGGGCGACAGCGGCGGATGAGCCAGCCTTCGCCTTCGTGCAGGACTTCCGCAGGTCGAATAGAGCGACGGGGGGGCGGCGAGGCCAGGGTGAGTCTCCGCGCGGGGCGTCGCGGGGCGACGACGCTGTCTGCATCGCGGCCTATATCACGAGTTGGCAGATCGCGCCGACGCACGCCGCGTGGTAACGGGAAAACCGTGGTGCGAACGGGTCAGACGGGGAGGTCGCGCGATGCAACATCTCGACAGGGCCGCGCGGGAGGCGTTGGCGGAGGTCGCGCTGGAGGCCGCGACCGCCGCGGGCGCGCGCTTCGCCGAGGCCCGCCTGGTGCGCCGGACGCGGGAGTCGCTGGAGTACAGAGACGGGCGGCTGGAGCTGTCGAGCCTGCGGTACGACGTCGGTGTCGGGGTGCGGGCGCTGGTCGGTGACGGCTGGGGCTACGGGGCGACGAATCTGCTGGCTCAGGCTTCGCTCGCGCAGGCCGGTCGCGCCGCCGTGGCCATGGCGCACGCGACCGCGGCCTCGGCGACCCTGCCCATCGAGCTCCCGAGCGCCGCGTCCGGCGAGTACACCACGCCGCTGTCGGAGGACCCGTTCGGCGTCCCGCTGAGCGACAAGACCGCGATCTTCGCCGAGGCGCACGGGCGGATGCTGGCGGAGCCGGGGGTCAAGGCGGCGCGCGGCACCTACACCGGCAACCGGCACGAGACGACCTTCGTGGCCACCAACGGCTCGCGACAACACCAGGCGGTGACGCTCTGCGGGGGCGGCGTCTCGGCCATCGCGACCGCGAACGGCGACGTGCAGCAGCGCTCGGGACCGAAGAGCTTCGAGGGCAACGTCTTGCAAGGCGGCTTCGAGCTGTTTCGTCAGATGGGGCTCGTCGACTCCGCCCGAGGTCTGGCGCGGGAGGCGGTGGCGCTGACCTCGGCGGCGCCGGCCCCCAGCGGGGCGACCACGATCATCTTGGACGGCTCGCAGCTCTCGCTGCAGATCCACGAGTCGGTCGGCCACCCCATCGAGCTGGACCGCGTGCTGGGCGAGGAGATCAGCCTCGCGGGCGCGAGCTTTCTGCTGCCCGACAACCTCGACCGCCTGACCTATGGCTCCGAGCTGGTCAACCTCACCGCCGACGCGAAGACGCCGGCGGGGCCCGGGACCTTCGGATTCGACGACGAGGGCACGCCCGCGACGCGCACGCCCATCGTCGAGCGCGGGCGGTTTCGCGGCTATCTGTCAGGACGGGACAGCGCCGCGCGGCTGGGGCGGGCGTCGGCGTCGGCGCTGCGGGCGGAGTCGTGGTCGAAGCTGCCCATCGTGCGGATGATCAACGTGAACCTCGAGCCGGGCCGCGGCAGCCTCGACGACCTCATCGGCGGCGTGGACCAGGGGATGCTGCTGTCGACGAACAAGAGCTGGTCCATCGACGACCTGCGGCTGAACTTTCAGTTTAGCTGCGAGATAGCCTACGAGATTCGAGGCGGGCGGCTGACCGGGCGCATCTTCAAAAACCCGCTGTACGCCGACGTCACGCCGCGCTTTTGGCGGTCTTGCTCGGGCGTCGCGGGGCCACAGGCGTGGCGGATGTGGGGCTGGACCTTCTGCGGGAAGGGCGATCCGGGGCAGGTCATGTACGTGGGACACGGGTGCGCGCCGGCGCGATTCGAAGGCGTTCAGGTGGGGTCGTCATGAGCGGGAAGTTCGGTGAGGCCTATGTTTCCGAGCGCCTGGAGCGCGCGCTCAGGGCCGCGCGCCATGACGCGGACGGGGTGGAGGCGCTGTTTCGGGGGCAGGAGGCGAGCTTCATGCGGCTGGCCGAGGCCGCGATCATCCAGGCCGCTGACGTGGTGGAGGGGAAGGTGACGGTGCGCGCGGTGGTCGGCGGGCGCGAGGCGCGGGTCGTGACCACGGACCTGAGCGACGGGGGGCTCGAGGCCTGCGCGCGGCTGGCGGTGGCTCGGGCGCGCGAGGTGGCGGCCGGCGGCGAGACCGCGCGCCTGGCGGAGCCTGAAGACGCGCCGGCGACGCTGCCAGAGGCGATGGACGCGGCGACGGCGGGGCTCGACGCGGAGACGAAGGGGCGGTGGCTGGCCGCGGGGCTGGCGGCGCACGCGAAGGACGGGCTGGCCTTGGCGGGGCGGTTTCACACCGGGGCGCTGACCTTGGCCGTGCGCTCGACGGCCGGGGTGCGCGCCTACCACCACGGGAGCTTCTCCGAGCTGAGCCTCAGCTCGCTTCAGCGGCCGGCCGGGCACAGGGCGAGCTCGTACCGGGCCCGCACCGACGCGCGCATCGACGAGGAGACGGTGGCCGCGCTGGTGCAGGCCACGCGCGCGGAGTGTCATTTGGCACATGACCCGGTCGGCGTCGAGCTCGGCGCGTGGGATGTGGTGCTGGCGCCCGCGGCGGTCGCCGAGATCCTGATGTGGCTTGGCGATATCGCGTTCACGTCGCGCTCGATGGACGACGGGATGAGCTTCGTCGAGGGGCATGTGGGCGAGCGGGTCACCGGGGAGGCGGTGAGCATCGTCGATGACGGCTCGATGCCGCACGGGGTCGGGGTGCCGCTGCCCTTCGACGCCGAGGGGCTGCCGAAGCGGCGGACCAGCTTGGTCGAGGGGGGAATAGCCCGCGGCATCGTGCACGACAGCGCGTCGGCGCGGCGGGCGGGGTGCCGGTCTACGGGGCACGCCGCGCTCGCCGACGAGCTCCCGACCAGCGGGTCGAAGCCCACGCACCTGCATCTGGAGCCGGGCGACGCGACGCCGGAGGCGCTGATCGGGCAGATGGACCGGGGGCTGCTGGTCACGCGGCTGCACTACGTCAACGGGATGATCGAGCCAAAGCGGGCCGTGATGACCGGGCTGCTTCGGGACGCGACGTTTTTGGTCGAGGGCGGGCGCGTCGTGCGAGCGGTCGAGACCATGCGCTTCACCGACTCGATCCTCGAGGCCTTCGCGCGCATCCCGAACAGGCAGGCGATATCTCGCGATCTGGAGGCCCACACCGGCTGGTTTGACCCCTGGGGGTGTCAGGTGGCGCCGTGGGTCTTGGTGCCTGGGCTGCGCTTTACCAGCGGGCGGTGAGGCCGGCTGCTCAACTACCGAGGAGCTCGCCGATCCAGCGCAGCCGCGGCATGTGATCGCAGACGATCTTGAAGGTGGCCATCAAGGGCACCGCCAAGAGCGCGCCGGGGATGCCCCACATCCACCCCCAGAAGAGCAGCCCGACGAAGATGACGACCGGGTTGAGCATGAGGCGGCGGCCCACCACGACCGGGGTGACGAGCTGCCCCTCGATGGTGGTCAGGGCGAGGAACACCATCGGGGCCAGCAGCGCGCGGCCGGTGGTGTCGAAGGTCAGAAACGACACCATGAAGAGCACGCCGAAGGTCGTCATCGCGCCGAGGTAGGGCACGAAGTTGAGGACCGCGGCGAGGGCGCCCCACAGGGCGGCGTTGGGCAGCCCGAGCAGCGCCATGGCGACGCCGACGACGAGGCCGAGGCCGGCGTTGATGAGCGTGACGCTGAACAGGTAGGTCGAGACGTGGCGCTCGGTCTGGGTCGCGATGGCGAGGGCGCGCTCGCGGGCGAGGGGGTCGGGCAGCAGGCGGCGCGCCTTGTCGCGAAAGATGTCGCCGGACGCGAGCAGGAAGAAGAGGAGGATGACCACCGCGAGCACGCCGACGGCGAGGGCCTGGGTGCCTGAGAGCAGGTTGGAGGCGAGGCCGGTGCCCTCAAGCTGGACCTTGCGGGGCGCGGCCGCGTTGCCGCGGGCGAGGCGCTCGACCTCCTTGGCGGCTTTGCCGACGTCGCTGACCGGCTCGCGGAGATCGCGGAGCTTGCGCTCGAGGCGTTTAAGCTCGCGGGGGGCCTTCTCGAGCCAGCTCGCCGCGGGGCTCGCGAGCCCGTAGCTGGCGAATCCGACGGTGCCAACAGCGGTAGCGATCACGGTGAAGGACGCCAGCCAGGCTGGAAATCGCAGGCGGCGGAGCGCGCGGACGAGGGGGCGCAAGAGGAAGCTGAGCAGCACCGCCAGGACGACGGGGAGCAGGAAGGGGCGCGCGAACTGCAGCGCGAAGAGCAGCAGCAACACGAAGATGCCTGTCAACGCAGGTTGGCGGCCCGGCGGCAGGGCGACGCTGGGCGTGGTGTCGCCCTGACCTTCGTCCGCGGCCGCGGGCTCCAGGGGCTCGATGACATCGTCTTCGTCGGACATCGATGACTCCGGGGTAGCCGCCCTCCAGATAGCCCGGCGGCGCTCAAGGCGTCTACACTATGCGCGTGGAGCGTGGCCCCGGGTCAATGTGCGGAGACCTCGCGGCGGACCAGGCGGACGGTCTCCACGGTGGGGCTGTCGGGCCGCATGACCTCGACGCTGACGTCGGAATCGGGCTCGCCACGCAACAGCTCCAGCGCTTCTTGCAGGCCCATCGACGTCGCGTCGCGACCATCGATCGACATGATCCGGGTGCCCTTGGTCAGGCCGGCGGCCTCGGCCGCTGAGCCCTTGAACACGCTCGACAGTGTGATGCCGTCGCCCTCAATGCGCAGGGACGCCCCGATGCCGCCGTAGTCCATGCCGCCGCGCCGGCCCCCGTCGCTGGCGAGCATGACGGTCCCCACGTCGGTGACCTCGCCGGCCCGCGGCTCGACGCCGGTGAGCAGACGCATGCGATGGCCGTCCGCGCTGACCTGGAGGCTCATCCGGCGCGGCGGGAGCCGATCGATGGAGAAGCGGCCGTCCGCCCCGGTGGCGCCTCCCCCACCCTCGCCGGTCGGCCCGCGCGCGTCGCTGCCCTGAGCGCTGACCTTCGCGCCGGCCAGCGGCGCTCGCGTCTCGGCGTCGACGACGAGCCCGACGATCCGCGCGCCCGGGCGCAAGACCAGCGTGCCCACGTCGACGATGCGGCCCGCGAGGACCTCGAAGCGCGCGCTCTCCGCGGGTGCAAAGCCCGGCGCCCCCGCCACCACCGACCAGATGCCCGGGCGGCCGACCGCGATGTGGAAGCGCCCATCGCGCGGGTCGGCGGCGGCGCCCGCCCCGTCGCTGGCCGCCGCGTTGCGCCCGCGCGCGCCGGTGAGCGCCGAGACGCGGACGCCGTCGACCGCCTGCCCGCGAGAGTCGACGACGCGGCCTTCGAAGCCGCTGCCGCCGCCGAGCCGCGCCGCCACGTCCTCGCCCGCCGACTCGACGCGGGTCCAGGGGCTGGCGCCGAGCTCGTCGTGGGAGGCCTGGACGAAGACCGGCCACACGAGGTGCCGCGCCACGTTGAAGCGCCCCTCAGCCCGCGTCGTCGCGACCCGCCGGCCGCTCGTCCCCTGCGGCGTCTCGGTCGCGGACTGAACGAAGATCGAGGCGCCGACCACCGGCTGGCCGTCGGGGCCAAGGACCTGGCCGACGAAGCCGGGCGCGCGCTCGAGCTCTACCGACAGCTCCGACGCGTCACCCGCGAGCAGCTCGACCGGCAGGTTCGTTCGCGCCACGAACCCGCGCGCCGAGATGGTCACCAGCGCGGGCCCCGGGGCGAGGCGTTGCAGCGAGTACCGGCCGTCCTGGTCGGACTCCACCCGCGCCGCGACGCTCGCGCCGCTCGCATACACGCGGACCGTGGCCCCAGCGACCGGCAGCCCGTCGTCGCTGGCGCTCACCCGCCCGGCCAGCTCCGCGGTGGACCCCAGGCGGATCAGCACGCCGCGCCGGAGGGCTCCCGGCGCCAAGACGAGCACCTCGCTCTCCCCCATGCCGTCCTCGGGCGGCTCGGCGAGGATCTGGAGCTCTCCGGGCAGCAAGCCGCGCAGCTCGAAGGCGCCGCTCGCGTCGGGGTGCGCGTCCACCTCCACATGGAAGCTCGCGGCCTCGCCGCCCGCCTCGATGTAGAGCACCGAGAGCTCGACCTGCTCCGGGGCGCCCGTCCCGCCCTCGATGCGCCCGGAGACGGTCGCCGTCTCGCTGAGCTCCAGGGTCACCCGCGCCGGCGCGCCCTCCACGCCATCGACCGCCCGAGGCCGCCCCGTCACAGGGCCACCCTGCACATACCCAGGCGCCGACGCGCTGATCTCGCAAGGCCCCGCGGGCAGCGACTCGACGGCGAAGCGCCCCTCGCTGTCGGTGACGACCCCCAGCGGCTCACCTTCGCCGCAGCGCACCGAGACGCTCGCGTCGCCGAGCCCGTGCCCCCGCTCGCGATCGACGACCTGCCCCTCGAGCGCGGCTACGGCCACGCTCGCCGCCGGCCGCACCGCCGCGCCGCTGACCGGAGGTGGCTTCGGGACCGGCGGGCCTTCACCCTTCGCGCCGAGCGCCCACCAGCCCACCCCGCCAACCAAGACCACGCCCAGCGCGCCCAAGATCGCGGCGCGCCGCCGCCTGTTCGGTTCCTTCGCCGTCACTGCCGCGCGCTCACTCCACGACCACCCGCGCGCTGGCCCCGCGCCCGAAGGTCTCCGGCGAGTACATCTCCTCGGCCTTCGGCGGCGGCACGACGAACCGCCCCGGCGTCGTCGCCCTCGCGACGTAGGTGTACTCGTAGACCCCGGCCCCCACCGCGAACGCGAAGGCCTCCGCGCGCTCGTCGCGCAGGTTGTCGTGCACGTACCACGGCCCCCACCACCACGAGCGCGCCACGCCGCCGCCCCCGCGGCCCGGCTGGGGGTTCGGGTCCGGCGGCAGCGACGCGCTCACGGCCAGCTCAGGGTTCTGCGGCTCAAACCCGGCCGGCAGCGGGTCCACCAACGCCACATGGTAGCGCCGCGTCGGGGCCACCATGCTCACGCGGACGCGCACCAGCGCGCCGGCCTTGACGTGCCAGACCCCATCGTCGGCCAGCCGCACATCGCCCGCCTCGTCGACGGCCTCGTACTCGCGCCCGACCACGAACCCGTGATCCGACGGCTCGAGGGCCAGGTCTTTGGGCGCGTAGCGCATCCCGATCCGGTAGTACAGGCGCCCCTTGCCCTCCTTGGCGATCGTCAGCGCCTGCGGCCCGGCGACCTTCGCGACCTCCGCCATGGGGATATCGACCTGCTGCCGCTCGGTGCTGCGCCCCTTGAAGCGGTGCTCGCCAGCGTAGCGATCGCCCAGCCAGATGCTCGCCACGAAGGACGGCGTGACCGACTCGAAGACGTTGAAGTAGCGGTCCAGCGCCAGCAGGACGAAGACGTTCTCCTGGGTGTTGCCCCACCGCCCCTTCACCCGGTGCGCGAGCAGCCCCCGCACCAGCTTGGGGATGAGGTCGGACTTCGGGTCGTCCCCGATGAGCCCCTCGAGCAGCACCGCGTCCACGCGGCGATCGGAGTAGAGCAGCAGGTGGGCGCCGTCGCTGTAGCCGGTCTGAAAGTGCGCCGCGCCGGCCGTCTCGGTCACGCGATTGCCGAGCAAGCGCTTGAGCTCCTTGGTCAGCGCGACCTGCGCGCTGTCGGCCGCCAAGACCGGGTAGAGCCACGCCAGCGCCTCCATGTTGAGCTTGTCGAGGCCCCCGGCCGACTTCACGACCGCCGCCGCCTCCTTGCCGCCGTTGTCGCCCGACAGGTTGCGCACGTAGAGCGCGTACGCCCGAATCGTGCGCCGCGCCTCCTCGGAGTACGCGGCCGGGAAGTGGCGGTCGATGCGCCCGAGGTACGAAAACGCCAGCTCGCGCACACGCCTGGGCACCTCGTAGCCCTTCTGCGCGGCACGCACGAGGGCGTGGGCCACGTGCACGCTCACGTAGGGCCAGCTCTCCTCGCCCCGACGCCAAAATCCCCAGCCACCGTCTGGGTTTTGCAGCCGCTCAAGCCGCTCGAGGTCCGCCGCCATCTGCTGGGTGATCGCCTCCGGGCTCGGCAGCCCATCG
>CAZNZH010000066.1:232-12811 GCA_964577445.1 uncultured Myxococcales bacterium | reverse complement strand
CAGCTTCGGATTTCGAGTGAGCGCTGGTGAGGCGCCTCCTCGCGATCTCAACCTACTTATTTCCATACACACCCTCAGGAGCGCCGATGAGCACCGCCAACGCCGCCGAGGCTCGCCACGCCCGCCGCGGCTTCCTCTTCATCACGGGAGCCAAGGGCTGGTTTCTCGTCTGCGGCACGCTCCTCAACCTGGGCCTCCCGCGGCTGCTGGGCGACCCGGTCCAGTTCGGCGACTTCGGCCTGGTCAACACCCTCATCGCGGTGCTGAACGCGGTCATGGTGGCGGGCGTGCTCCAGGCGGTCTCCAAGCGCACCAGCGAGCGCCCCGAGGCGGCCGCCCTGGTGCGCGCCTCAGCCCTCCGCCTCCAAACCGGCGTAGGCGCCGCCGCCCTCGGCCTGCTCCTCGCCTTCGCCACCCCCATCTGCGACGTCATCTTTGGCGACGCCAGCCTCGCGCCCTACCTCCGCATCGCCGCGGTGGTCACCGGCGCCTACGCCGTCTACGCCGCCCTCATCGGGGTGATCAACGGCATGGGCCGCTTCGCGCTTCAGGCCGCCTTCGACATCGCCTTCGCGACCCTGAAGCTCGTCTTGATGGTCGGCCTCGTCGTCGCCGGCTACGGCGTCCAGGGCGCGCTCGGCGGCTTCGCCATCACGGCCATCATCATCGCGCTGGTCGCCTACCGCGTCACCGCGAAGATCGTGCCGCCCGCCCCACCCGGCGTCGCCCCGCCGCCTCTGGTCGGCTTCCTCTTGCAAGTCATGGGCTACGTGTTCTGCATCAACGTCCTGCTCCAAGCCGACCTCTTCATCGTCAAGCAGGCCGCCTTCGAGCCCGTCCGCGCCGCCTTGGCCGCCGGTGACTCCGCCTGGCTCACCGGCCTGGTCGACGTCTCGGCCCTCCCCGCCGGCGCCGACCTCGCCCGCGAGGCCACATCGGCTCTCGCCGGCCTCTTCAAAGCCACCAAGAACGTCTCGCTCATCCCCTACCAAGCGGTGGTCGCCATCGCCTTCGTCGTCTTCCCGCTCATCTCGCGCTCGACCTTCCAGTCCGACCGCGCCGCCACCCGCACCTACGTCTTTCAGGCCGTCCGCACCTCGACATTGCTCGTGTTTCTGCTCTCCACCCTCATCGCGGCGGGCGGCGACACCCTCCTCGACCGCTTCTTCGGCGCCGCCTACACGGTCGCCGCCCCGGCCCTGCTGCCGCTCCTCGGCGCCACGGCCGCCTTCGCGCTCTTTTATGTGCTCGCGAACATCCTCACCGCCGCCGGCCACCCCCTGGACGCCCTCGCCCTCGCCGCCGCCGCCGCCGCCCTCGAGCTGCTGGCACTTCACCCGGTCATCAGCGCGTCCCCGCCCGGCGGCGTCCTGCTCTACCGCGCCGCCCTGGTCGTCCTCGCCGCCAACGCCGGCGTCCTCGTCGCCGCCGCCATCGTCATCGCCCGCCGCCTCCGGGCCCCGCTGCCGACCCTGACGCTCATCCGCGCCACCGCTGCGTCCGCGGCCGCGCTCGGCCTCGCGTCGCTCATCGGCGGCCAAGGTGTACTGGTGATTTTCGTGCGTGCTGCGGTCGCGGGGGTAACATTTCTCGCGGCCTTGTGGCTGACGCGCGAAGTCACGCGCGCCGACCTCGCCCTCGTCCGCAGCACCGTGAGCCGGAGCCCCTCCCCATGAAGACACCCACACTCCTCCTCACGCTCCTCCTCGCCCTCGGCGGGTGTTCCCCGGCCTACCAGACCAACAAGGACGCCCTGCGCGACGACTCTCAGCGCTTCAACGAGAACCTCCGATGGCAGCGCTTCCGCGAGGCGTCCGTGTCCGTCGCCCCCGAGGTGCGCGAGGCGTGGCTGCGCAGCCAGGAGCGCGCCGGCAGCGTCTTCGCCATCGCCGACTACGAGGTCAAGCCGGTCGAGGTCGGCCGCGAGCACGCCGTGCTCCTCGTCGATCTGGTCTTTCACCGCGTCGGCGACGTCACCGTGCACCAACAGCGCCGCCGGCAGATCTGGCGCTACCAGAGCGGCACCTGGTTCATCGAGTCCGACCGCGAGATCCCGCGCGAAGAGGGCCCGCCGCCGGACGCCCTCCCCGAGTTCGGCGACCCCCTCATCAGCGGCAGCGCGGGCTGACCGCGGCGGCCTCGTCGCTCAGAGGGAACACCTTCTCAGTCGTCGCCCCTGACAGGCCTCGCGACCAACGCGACCCTGCCGTCCTTGATGCGCACCGCGTAGGCGACGTCCTTGTAGCCATGCTTCGAGATCTGCTCTTGTTTCTGCCGCTCCAGCTTGTCTCGAAACCTGTCATAGTCGACGTTGGCGTTGTTGCCGAGCTGCGACTGCGCCGCCTGCCACGTCTCGAACACCTTGCGGGTCGGGTCCTCGGGCGCCTCCGTCCCCGCCTCCGCCCTCGCCCCGTCCCGGCGCGTCGTGGGCGCGTCTTGCTGCGGCTCGTCCTCGATCGTGCGCACGCCCATGCCCTGCAGCGCGCTCCGGTCCCGCTTGAACTTGCCCTCCTCGATGAGGCGCATGATGCGGTCCCAGCGGGTGGCGTTGCTGATCAAGCTCTGCCGCATGTTGCGAAATCGAAACTTCACGCCGGTCTTGTGGGACTTGCCGAGCCTTGAGTCGCGGATGAGGCGCTCCAAGTCGGCCCGCGCCCTCAGCGGAGGGATGCGGTCCAGGCCCATGAAGTAACGGTCATATTGGACCTTCAGTTGCCGCAGGCCCTCCGCGATCTGCTTGAGCTCCTCTTCCAGCTTGGCGTTCTGGGCACGGACCGATTCTGCCGAGTTCTCGGCCATGTACTCCTCGGGGCCGCGCAGGCAATGACGCGATCAGGGGCGGCGGAGCGAAAGTATAGCCCCGATCTGACCGTCCGGGGAAGACGGCGACCGCCGGATCCATCCGGCTGGTCCAGCTTGACACCCCCCAGGGGGGACACGATGATGCCGCGAAATCGTTGGGAGGTAAGCGAATGAAGGTCTTTCCGCGATGGTGCGCCGCCCTCGCCGGGCTCTACGCCGCCAGCGTCGTGGCGTGCCAGGGGCCGGTCACCGAGGAAGACCTGCACAAGTGGACCCACAATGATCTCGGGATCCAGCGCATCGGCGAGGTCGTCAGCGACCCGCTGCAGCCGGTGCCGACGCGCATCCGCGCCCTCGAGGTCATCGTCGAGAAGGGGCTCTCCAGCAAGCTGCGGCTGCTGCTCGATGAGGTCCCCGAGTCCGCGGGTCGCGCCGAGGTCGTCGCGGGGCTACAGGCCGAGCTGCTCGACCACCTCGTGAAGAAGGACGACGCCCAGTACGACGCGAAAGACGCGCTGATGCAGCTTCAACGCTACGTCGACGAGGCCGACTTCGCCGTGATCCAGAAGGCCGTCGCCGCCTGGGCCTTCTCCGACATCCAGTGGGAGACGCCCGAGAGCGAGGTCAAGCAGAAGGTCGAGCATCGGATGACCTCCGGCCAGATCGCCGACCTCGGAAGAGAAGGCTGGCGCGGCGCGGCGGTGCTGGTCAGCTACGGGCTCGCCGTCGACCGCATGCTGACCTACCTGACCGACGCCAAGGACCCCGAGGCCACCGAGCTGCTGCTCGAGGCGATGAAGCGACTGCACGCCAACATCGGCGTGCGGATTCACCACCTCGAGGCGCTGGCCCGCACCGAGAGCCCCGCCGCCGCGACCTACCTGCTCGACATCTACCTCGACGACACCAAGGAGTCGGACATCCGCAACTCCGCCTTCAACGCGGCCATCGGGATGCTGGAGGCGCCAGCGCTGGCCAAGGACCCGGCACCTATCGTCGAGCGCCTGCTGAAGCTGATGGAGGCGAAGCAGCCCGGCGACCGCTGGCTGGGCGCCCTCAACATCATTCGGCTCGAAGGGGTCGGCCAGCTCGAGGCGATCCTCACGCTGCTCAAAGATGACGTGGACTACACGGAGACCGACATCCCGGCTCGCAAATCCGTGATGGACCTGTGCCTGGACATCTACGATGGCGGGCACAGCGAGCGGGCGGTGCCGATCTTCATGAAGCACGCGACCGATTCGAACCCCGTGGTGGCGGCGATCAGCATCATATGCCTGAAGGCCAATCAAGCTCAGCGCGCCAAGCCAGTGCTCGAGGCGATCGCCGGCAGCAGTGACGAGGCCGTGACGCGGCCGCTGGCTCGCTTCTTGGGCGAGTCCCTGACCCTGGCGGGGTTGGCGCGAAACGCCGTCGAGGGCCTGACCATGATGGACGCGGTGGACGCGGACGCGAAGGCCGGAAAGCTCGACGCCGTGCGGGCGCGCAACAAGAAGCTGATCATCACGTTCGCCATCGACGAGCTCGGCGAGGCGTACACCGCGATCGTGGCCGAGCGCTACGAGGCGTTCGACAAGGAGTTCCGGGCCAACCCGGACGCGTTCAAGTAGCGACGAGCGGCTCGGCCTCGCCTGTGCGCGTCTGCCAGGGCTGGTTGCGCCGGCCGAGGGGGGCCAGCCGCTGTAGCAGCGGGCCCAGGGTCTGCCGATCCCGCGCGTTCGTGGCCGTAGCGTTCATGCGCCGGCACAAGGCCTCGAGGGACGCCTCCCCGTCGTAGGCGTCCGCCTTGTTGAACACCACGATCTCGGGCTTGTCCTGTAGCTCCAGCTCACCGAGCACCCGCGCGACCGCGGCCATGCGCGCCTCCCAGTCGGGTGTGGAGATGTCGACGACGTGGATCAGGGCGTCCGCCTCGCTCAGCTCTTCGAGGGTGGCCTTGAAAGCCGCCACCAGATCCTCGGGCAGGTCGCGGATGAACCCGACGGTGTCGGTGAGCACCAGCTCGCCGGTCGGCAGCGACAGGCGGCGCGCCGTCGGGTCCAGGGTCGCGAAGAGCTTGTCCTCGGCGAGCACCTCCGCGCCGGTCAAGGTGTTGAGCAGCGTGGATTTCCCGGCGTTGGTGTAGCCGACGATGGCCACCACCGGCAGGTGGCTCGCCACCCGGCGTGAGCGCCGGCGGGTGCGCTCGCGCGACAGGCCCTCGGTCTGGCGCTGAAGCTGGGCCAGCCGGTCCTTGGCCCGGCGGCGGTCGACCTCCAGCTTCGTCTCGCCGGGCCCGCGGCCACCGATGCCACCGGCGAGGCGGCTCAGCGCCGTGCTGCTGCCGACCAGTCGCGGCAGCAGGTACTTGAGCTGGGCCAGCTCGACCTGGAGCTTGCCGTCACGCGACGTCGCGCGCTGGGCGAAGATGTCGAGGATGAGCTGCGTGCGGTCGATGACCTTCGCCTCGGTGATGTCGGCGATGCTGCGGGCTTGGCCCGGCGTCAGGTCGCAGTCAAAGATGATCAGCTCAGCGCCGCGCTGCATCGAGGCGAGCACGAGCTGGTCGAGCTTGCCGCGCCCGATCACGTAGCGCGGGTCCGGGGCGCGCCGGCGCTGGATCAGCGTCTCGACGATGTTCACGTTGGCGGTGCGCGCCAGCTCGCGGAGCTCAGACACGCTCTCGTCGGCGTCCCGCTCGCCCGTCGCCAGGTGCACCGCCACCGCGAGAGTAAAGCCATCCTCCGCGTCCTGGGTGCGCGCGTAGGCCGCAAACTGGCCCTCGAGGTCCTCGATGAATCCCCGGAAATCGAGATCGATCGCGTGCAGTGGCCGCGGCGTGGTGACCTCCCAGAGCGCGTCATCGTCACGCGGCGGCACCAGGTGCGCCCACTGAAGCGACACCGGCCGCCCCTCCCCGTCGACGTCGATGACCCCCATCAGGTCGAGCTGCAGCAAGGTCAGGTCCGTGAGGTCGTCGCGGTCGAGCTGCTCGCCGGACAGCACCGTGTGGATGACCCGAAGCCCTCGAAGGCGCCCACGGCCCGCGCGGTGACGGCCGAGGTCTGGGAGCATCAGCTTCTGCGCGTCCCCCACCACGACGAACTGCACGTGGCCTCGGCGGTCGATGATGACCGCCACCTGGCGCCGAATCTCGCGCGAAATCTGCGCGATGAACTGGGCGAGCTCGGCGGTGATGACCTCGCCCGCCGGCACGGTGCGGCGGAAGACGCGCTCGAGCGCGTGACGCTGGGCGGGTTTGAGGCCGGTGGTGTTGCCACTGAGTTGTGTGCTGATGAGCGATCCTCCTGTGTATCCGCAGCATACGGCCGCGTGGTCGAGCCGGGCAAGCAGGCCACCGCGCGAGTCCCGGTCCGCGGCGTGCCGAAGGGTTCATTCTGGCGAACGACGTGTAACTATTTGATTTTACTAGTGAAAGCCAGACTGCCTTCACCTTGTCTCGGCGCGACCCTTCCCCCACTATACACCCCACGCTGGGAGGATCTGGGTCTCGCACCCGCCCGCTCAGAGACGGCGGTGTCGGCGACCACAGGCCGAGGCCGCGCGCTTGACACTCGTGACAAGCAATCGGTAAACGCTTCGGCTCGCTCCGCCACGAGCAGTGCCCCGCGAGGGGCGCAAACAGGACCTCCCCCCGTGAAATTCCCGAACTCTCCGACGTCGCGTCCGACCCTGAGGACCGCCGCCCGACTCGCGGCCGCGCTGACCGTCGCCAGCGTCGCGCTGAGCACGCCCGCCCTGGCCCAGACCAGGCCGGCCCCCCAAACCGCCCCCGCCGTCCCGACCATCGGCCCGGTGTCCGGCACCGGAGGCAGCCCGGCGGCCCTGGTCACCACGGCCGAAGAGGCGCAAGGCCTCGAGAAGGCGTCGAGCCTCAACCTGCCCTTCGCGGCCTCGGTGACCTGGACCACCGCGGTCGGCCTGGGGACCTTCGTCAAGGGCGTGCAGCGTAACGACCTGGTCGTCTCGGCGATCACCCCCGTGTTATTGGTCCCCATCAAGAGGACGGGGGTTTCGATTTCCGCCGGTATTTCAGGCACTTGGTACAATATCCCCGACAACGGCACCCCGCTCGCCCAAAACACCTTCCTGTGGAGCGACCTGGCGCTGACGCTGGCTCACGACTCCATCTACTCGAACAAGGACAAGGGTCTGGGCCTCATCGGCTCGTTCGCGCTGATCCTGCCTACCTCCCGCGCCAGCCGCTTCCTCACCCGCGTCATCAGCATCCGGCCCGGGCTCGCGTTCTCCTGGAAGGTAGGCCCGGTGACCTTCGGCGCGCTGGCCAACCTGACCAAGCACTTCATGCGCTCGCGCACCCCCCAGGTCGACTGCGACAAGTGGCCCGACGGCAGCCAGTGCCCCAACGGGCGCGACCCCTCCGACCCCGGCTTCGACAACGGCGCCATCGCGCAGGTGGCGGAGCTTGAGAACTTGACCACGCTCTTTTCGGGCGAGCGCACCAGCGGCGACCGCACCTTCATCCCGTCGGCGGGCGTCACCTCCTTCTCGGTCGGCTACGGCTTGAGCGTCGGCTGGCAGATCGTCGAGGGCTTGGCGCTCACGGGTTCGGTCAGCATGGCCCACGCGTACGGCGTCCGCAGCTACGGCATCGACGGCCTCTCCTCGGTCAACGCCAAAGCCGGTCGCACCCAGGTCGACGCCCTGACCAGCTCGCTCGACCTCACCTACGCGATCTTCGACCACCTGTCGGTGGGTGCCGCCCTGCAGACGAGCACGCTCCGGCCGCTCGGCGATAACGGCAAAGACCTCGTGACCCTCGATTTCAAACGCGCCCCCGACAACATCACCACCGTCAGCATCACGGTCACGGGCTCCCTGTAGCACCGCGCCGTCCCGGCAGCCCGCCCTCCCCAGGGCACCTTCGGAGGTCTCCCTCATGCTCGTCGTCTCCACCCTCTCGCGTCGTGGACGGGCCCTGGCCCTCGCCGCCGCCGTCGCGCTCGCTCTCCCATTTGCGGCGTGCGTGGACGACGTCGGCCTTGTGAACCGCACGGGTGGCGACAAGATCGACAAGCGGCTCTTCGAGGGCGTGTGGCTGTTCGTCCAGACCACCGTCGACGTGCCGTACAGCTCGGCGATCAGCTTCACCGGCGAGACCAACTTCGGCGGCACGGCGAAGGTCATCTTCGACGTGCAGGAGAAGTGGCTCATCGCCTACCCGGTCGTCGAGACGGTCGTCGGGACCGAGGAAGGCTACCGCTTCCAGAGCATCCGCAAGTACTGGGACCCGGACCACCGCGATGAGTTTCAGGAGATGTACGTCGGCCAGCCTCTGGCCAAGTGGCCGATCAAGAGCCACTTCGACGTCAACCGGGACTACAACAGCTATAACGGCGCGCAGTCCAACGAGGTCGTCGAGAACACCAAGGACCGCCCCTGGTATCAGCGTGACTTCATCCGCGTGGATTGGGCGCAGCAGGGCATCCACGATTTTTTCTACAGCCTGAAGGGCGGGACGGTGCCCGGACTGGAGACGGTCGCCTATCTCGTGGGGCAGGATAAGCAGGCCGAGCCCGATGCGATGACCATCGACGTGGATGGCGGCTACTTCGACTTCGTCATCCGAACCAGCGTGCGGTCGACCGGGCAGAACTACTGCAGCACGTTCCAGTTGAGCCCCTACGACTGCGCCGCGACCGAGGTGAAGGCGCGGAGCAGCTTCCGCCGCCTGGACCCCCGCCGCGACTACCAGCCGATCCGGTACCACAACAACGAGCAGCAGGAGAAGTTCGGCTTCTTCGCCTCTGAGATCCCGTATTACGACGAGGACTTCGGCCCCAGCTACGACGGCAAGCAGGCCTTCGCCAACCGCTGGAACATCTGGAAGAACACCTACGACTTCAAAAAGCCCGTCGACGCGGACGGCGCGGAAGTCACCCAGGTCTGCCACAACGACTACGAGTGCAACACCCAGCAGGGTGAGCGCTGCCAGCGTGACACCACCTGGTTCGGCGAGGGCTACTGCGCGATCCCGGTGGCCAAGCCCTATCGCGAGCGGGGCCAGCGGCCGATCATCTACCACCTGAGCGCCGACTGGCACCCGGACTTCATCGCCGACGCATACGCGACGGCCGCCGGCTGGAACGACGTGTTCAAGGACGCCGTGTCCTGGCTGCTCTTCTACGACGAGCGCGGCGAGGCCGAGACGCGGGCGTGCACCACCAGCGCCGACTGCGGCGTGCCGGGGTTGCTCTTCGACGAGCAGGTAACCTACGCGTACCCCGGCATCCCCTGCCACACCAACGCACAGTGCGGCGCCGCGATCTGCGGCGGCGACGGCCTCTGCGGCGCGCTCCGTGCGTGCAACGCCACGACACCCTGCGCGGTCGGCCAGACCTGCTCCGGCGGCCAGTGCCTGGCCAACGGACAGCCCGCGGTCAAGCCCATCGCGGCGACCCGCAACCGCGGCTCCTCGGTCATCTACGGCAACAGCAGCAGCGTGGTCACCCACGACACCGTCGACCAGTCGACGGTCTCCGCCCTGGGCTTGGGCACCAGCGCTTCCCTCGTGCGCTTCATCCACCTGGCCCCCGACGGCGGCAACCTCGGTCTGACCGTCAACGGCGTGACCATCCCCGGTGGCTCGTACGACGCCAGCCGGGACTACGACCCCCAAGATCCCGCGACGGTGAACTTCATGGCGGCGGTCCCTCCGGGCACCGGGCTGAGCTTCACCGTCGTGCGTGACGGCGCGCAGATCGGGTCGACGCTGGCCGACCTCGCGCCGAGCGCGTCCTACACCGTCGTCTACAACGGCTCGGAGGTCCGCGTTTACGGCGTGGCGCTCAACGGCGGCAACCAGGGCGTCCGCTTCATCCACATGGCCGACTCGGCGGGCCCGCTGGACTTTGCGCTCTCTGGCGTCCGCGTCGCCAAGGGCGCGATCTATCGCGACGCGACGAGCTACGAGATCTTCTCGGGCCGGCTGGTCCGCGCGACGGTCAGCACGGCCGGCACCCGGGGCGACATCACCTGCTACACCAAAAACAGCATCGGTCGCTGCGTCGGGTGGAGCGCTGAGCTCAGCACCGCCGACCTCGCGAGGCGTGAGGAGATCAAGCAGAGCCTGCCCGACGCGTTCCTGCTCTGCCAAAACCAGTTTGACGAGAACGAGGCGTACGACCAGGCCAACGTCGCCGCCGGCTTGGCCACCAAGTCGACCATCCTCACCGGCGAGCCCGACCGCGACGGCGGCTACTACGGCGACGCTTGGTACACCTACACGCGCGACGGTCAGCTCTACAACCCGTGCAACGACACGCAGTTGGTGGCGCACCCGGCGGATCTCAAGAAGATCGGTGATATCCGCTATTCGTTCTTCTACTGGGTCAACGAGACCATGCGCGCTGGCCCGTTGGGCTACGGCCCGTCGATGGCCGACCCCCAGACCGGGCAGATCATTACGGCCACCGCCAACATCTATGGCGGAAGCATCCTCAGCTACGGCCAGTATGCGGCCGACCTCCTGGGCCTCATCAACGGCGACATCACCAGCGAGCAGATGGTGACCGGGCGTTGGGTCCGCGAGTACCTGGCCAATAAGCCCGCCAAAGAGGACCCCGACCTGGCGACCCAGTGGGGTGCGGCGACCGCTGGCCCCGCCGAGGCCGCCGCAGCGATCGACCTGAACGCGGCGACCCAGGACAAGCCGGAGATCAGCCTGAACATCGGCCACAGCCACAAGGCGTCGTCGACCAAGGCGCTGGCCCGCAACGCCCAGATTTACGAGTTCCCCGAGATCATGGAGTACCTGCGTCACCCGGCGAAGCTGAAGGCCGACGTGGAGCAGACCTTCCCGACGCTCGATCCCAGCTACTACCAGGACCGCCTGAACCGGCTGCGCGGGACGTGGATCGAGCAGCTCCTCATCAACAATGAGGTCCGCGTGGGCGAGCCGACGCTCGACCCGGCCGGCACCATGACGCGCGACGCCCTGGACAAGGGCCTCTCGCCGGTCGGCTGGGCCAGCCAGGCCGCGCTGCGGCGCGAGGAGGAGCGGACGCGCTACTTCGCCGACCGCAACATGTACATGGCGGACTTCGTCGACGACTCCCTTTGGGGACTCGCCAAGGAGCTGGAGAATAAGGGGCTCTCGCCCGCCGACTTCCGCCGCGAGGTGTCGCGCCGCATCCTGCGGGGCGTGCTTGAGCACGAGGTCGGCCACACGATCGGTCTACGCCACAACTTCTCGGGCTCGACCGACGCCTTCAATTACTTCGACGACTACTACGCGATTCGCGAAAACAGCGTCATCCTCTGCCAAGCCGACGGCTGGTGCGACGAGCTGACCGGGCAGGTCTGCGCCTTTCAGGCTTGCAGCCAGGACTCGGACTGCTACTCGGGCATCTGCAAGGCCGCGGAGTGCGTCGCCCCGACCAACGCGGACGCCAAGGTGGAGGCCCCGACCGGTGTCTGCGCCCAGGCGGTCGCCGACACCCAGTGCAGCACGACCGCCCAGTGCGGCGCGGGCCAGCTCTGCTTTGAGAGCAAGTGCCAGACGGTCATCGAGCAGTTCGTTCCGCGCTCCTTTGTGACCGACAACGAGAAGAGCGCCAAGCGGACCGAGTACCAGTACTCCACCGTGATGGACTACGGCGCGAAGGTGAACAGCGACATCCACGGTCTCGGCAAGTACGACTACGCCGCGATTCGCTTCGGATACGCGCAGCTCGTCGACACCTACAGCGACACGAGCCGGCTGCGTGCGCGCGTGGACTCGGCGGCCCGGCTCACCGGGCAGCCCAAGACCGACCTGTCGTTTTTCCTCGAGACCCGCAACTGGCCCACTCGGGGCACCGGCTTCTTCCACATCTTCGACTACCTGACGAACTACATCGGCGTCCAAGAGAACCTGAAGCGGACCCCGCGCCCCTACGATCAGATCAAGTATCAGAAGGAGATGGTGGTCAACGACCGCCGCGAGTACATCGACCTGGAGCAGATCGAGGTCCCCTACGCCTACTGCTCCGACGAGTACCGCGGCAACGCCGGCTGCTACTACTTCGACCAGGGCCTCGACATGGAGGAGATGGCCGGCAACGCCATGGACCAGCTCGAGCAGTACTACGTGTTCGACGCCTTCAAGCGCGAGCGCCTCTACTTCGGCCAGTACGGCAACCCCTTCGGCTACTACGCGCGCCTGATGGACCGCTACTTCCGCGTCATCGGCGACGCCGGCCAGTACTACGGCTTCTTCGACGCGCTGCTCTTTCGTTACAGTTGGTACCAGTCGTGGAAGGACAGCCCGTTGGGCGGCCGGACCTTTGAGCGCGCGGCACGCAACGCCTTCACCGCACTGCAGGACGTCATCTCGTCGCCGGCCCCCGGCTCGTACGAGTTCGACACGGCACGCAACGCGTACATCAACACCGATCTGGAGCCCGACGCGCCCGGCGCCGAGCTGAACATCCCCCTCGGCGTCGGCCGCTACCCCTACACGCGCTTCGGCTACGAACTCGGCTACACCTACGCGCAGCACCCGCTGTGGTTCGGCAGCTTCTGGGAGAAGATCGGCGCCCTCGTCACCCTCGCCGACTCCACGGCGCAGTTCGTCGACACCGCCGTCGGCGAGCAGCTAGACATCGGCGTCGGCACCTCCATCGGCTTCAACACGGTGTTCGCCCCGGAGATGAACAGCTTCCTCGGCGGCATCGTGGCCGACGAGATGCCGCTCTTCGCGGGCCGCTCCATTCAAGGAAAGTACGCCGCGCCGTCGTCGTCGCTACGCCAGCCAGCCGGCGTCGGCATCGCCCT
>CAZNZH010000066.1:0-222 GCA_964577445.1 uncultured Myxococcales bacterium | reverse complement strand
CGGGGTCAGCCAGTTCACGCTGCAGCTCGATGCCGCGGTCTTCGGGCTGGCCTACCTGCCCGCCGGCTTTGACCCGCAGTTCGTGGAGTCCACCGCCGTCTTCCTCGAGGGCGAGGCGACCTGGTACGACCACGCCGCAGCCTCCGGCATCCAGCCGCACCGCTTCGCCGACCCCATCGGCGGAAAGGTCTACATCGCGTACGACAACAATTACGCGGCCTT
>CAZNZH010000065.1:0-12825 GCA_964577445.1 uncultured Myxococcales bacterium | reverse complement strand
ACATGGGGGGGTGGTAGAAGGACGGCGCCGGCATCGCCCTCAAGGGTGCGGGCAAGCAGAAGGGGTTGACGAACATCTTCCACAACCCATACCTGCCCGTGATCGACGATTACTACGAGCCCTTCACGTATAAGTACCTGGATCTTATCGAGTCTCCCGCCGGGGACGACCAGCCGACCGCCCGCCCGGTCTCGATGATCACCGGGCAGCCCATGGACATCAAGGCGGGCCCGAACTGGGATGACGACCTCGGCGGCAGCAGGGACTACGCGAGAAACGATCCGAACCTCGCGAAGATGTCCCCAGCCGAGCAGGACGCCATGTTCCAGCTCGAGCGCATGGCCTTCTTCTATCTGCCCCGGATCTGCAATCACTGCCTGAACCCCGCCTGCCTGGCCGCCTGCCCGTCGGGCGCCATCTACAAGCGCGGTGAAGACGGCATCGTCCTCATCAACCAGGACGCGTGTCGCGGCTGGCGCATGTGCGTCACCGCCTGCCCCTACAAGAAGTCCTACTACAACTGGCACACCGGCAAGTCCGAGAAGTGCATCCTGTGCTACCCGCGCATCGAGGCGGGCCTGGCCCCGGCCTGCATGCACTCGTGCGTCGGCCGCATCCGCTATCTCGGCGTCATCCTCTACGACGCGGACAAGATCGAGGCGGCCGCCTCCGTCGACGAGCAGGACCTGATCCAGGCGCAGCTCGACATCATCATGGACCCCTTCGACCCCGAGGTGATCGCCTCGGCGAAGGCCAACGGGATCGCCGACTCCACCATTCACGCCGCGCAGGCATCTCCCACCTACAAGTTCGTCAAGACCTGGGGCCTGGCGCTGCCGCTGCATCCGGAGTTCCGCACGCTGCCGATGCTGTTCTATGTGCCGCCACTGCTCCCGGTGATGGCCTCGTTGACGACGGTGGACAACGCGAAGCAGTCCGAGAAGATGAACGCGGTGGCCAACTACTCGCCTGATAACTGGCTATATGACACGAGCACCGAGGAGCTGTGGGGCACTCTGGAGCAGGCCCGCTTCCCCCTGGAGTATCTGGCCAGCCTGTTCAGCGCCGGGAATACGACCTGGGTCTCGGACAGCCTCAAGAAGCTCATGGCGGTGCGCATCTACCGCCGGCATATCACCGTGGGAGACATCTCGGAGGAGAAGGTCGCCCAGGTCTTCGCGGACACGGGGCTCAACGCGCAGATGGCCGACGACATCTACTACCTGACGGCGCTGGCCAAGTTCGACGACCGCTTCTGTATCCCCGCCGCCCACCGGGAGCAGGCCGTCGAGATGATGGAGTTCACCGGGGACGTCAAGGGCAGCATCGGGTTCGGCTTCAAGCGCGGCTCCGCCTCGCGGGGAGCGTGAACGTGCAGGAGTCTAGCCTGCCGAGGCCGCACTACGACCTGCTCGCCGACCTCTTCGCGTACCCGGACGCCGACTATGTGGCGCGGGCGAGGCAGGTCGCCGCGGGGCTGCGGGAGCGCTTCCCGGAGGCCGCCGCCGAGCTGGCGGCCTTCGCCCGCTTCCTGCCGCACAGCGAGGGAGAGCCGCTGGACGACGTGCTGCTGCACGAGCTCCAAGAGGTCTACACCCGGTCCTTCGAGGTGCAGGCCATGACCACGCTCGACGTGGGCTACGTGTGCTTCGGTGACGACTACAAGCGCGCGGAGGTGTTGGTCAACCTCAACCGGGAGCACGAGGCGGTCGGGGTAGACTGCGGCTCGGAGCTCTCAGACCACCTACCCAATGTGCTGCGCCTGCTCGCCCGGTGGCGGGATGAGGAGCTGGCCACAGAGCTGGTGCAGCAGATCGCGTTGCCCGCGGTCGGGCAGATGGTCGAGGAGTTCGACCCAGAGCGCATGGCCGTGCGAAGCGCGCTCTTCAAAAAGCACCACCGCACGCTGATCGACTCCTCGGTTCAGAAGAGCTGCATGTTCCGGCATGCGTTGGCGGCGGTCGCGCTGGTCCTGGAAGCGGAGTTCGGGAAGGTCGAGTCCGAGCTCCCGCGTCGCTCCACGGACTTCTTGCGGTCGCTCAAGCGAGAGATGGAGATCGAGGAGCGCGGGGCCGGCGAGCGTCCCTCCGCACAGTTCGGTACCGGACTGCCACGGCGCGAGCCGATGGTTTCGAGGAGGATCGGGCCATGAACGTATTGAATGCCTTCCTGTTTATCGGTTTTCCCTATGCCGCCATCCTGGTCTTCGTGATCGGGTTGACGCTGCGCTACCGTCGCCGAGGTTTCACCATCTCGAGCCTCTCGTCTCAGTTCTTGGAGGGGCGCAAGCTGTTCTGGGGCACCGTGCCCTTCCACGTAGGCCTGCTCGTCGTCTTCACGGGGCACCTGCTGGCTTTCCTCCTGCCGTCGTTCATCTTGGGATGGAACGCCGATCCCCTTCGGCTGATCATCTTGGAGGTCAGCGCCTTCATCTTCGGCCTGAGCGTGCTCGTGGGGCTGTTGGCGCTCATGGCGCGTCGCCTGACGAACGCCCGAGTCCGGGCGGTGACGACGCCGATGGATGTGGTCATCGAGGTGATCCTGCTCGCGCAGATCGTCCTCGGGTGCTGGGTCGCGCTCGGCTACCGCTGGGGCGCGTCGTGGTTCGCGGCGGACCTGTCGCCCTACCTGTGGTCGCTGTTCACCTTGACCCCGGAGACCGAGGCGGTGAACGCCCTGCCGGTGGTCATCAAGCTCCACATCTTCGGCGCCTTCCTCTTCCTGTTCATGGTGCCCTTCACGCGGCTCGCCCACATCTTCGTCGCGCCGCTGCACTATCTCCTGAGGCCGTACCAGCAGGTGATCTGGAACTGGGACCGCAAGGCCATCCGGGATCCCGCCACCCCATGGAGCCCGACGCGTCCCAAGAATAACTGAGCATGCCTGGCACTCGCCTCGAGAAGGTGACCACTTCGGACCGTGGTAAGGCGCTCCGGGCGCTGGGTGTCAGCACGCTGGCCTTCACGTCGTGCTTCGCTGTTTGGATGATGAATGGCGTCGTGGTCACCTTCCTGGTCGACGGCGGGGTCTATGACTTCACCCGCCTGCAGATGGGCTGGCTGATCGGAGCGCCGGTGCTCACGGGTTCGCTCCTGCGCCTGCCGGCGGGCATGCTGACCGACCGGTTTGGTGGGCGTCCCGTGATGACGGCGCTGTTGTTGCTCACCGCCTTGTCGACCGTCCTCTACAGCTTTGCCGACGGGTACGTGACGCTCCTGCTGTGCAGCCTGGGCTTCGGTGTCGCCGGCGCCAGCTTCGCGGTGGGCATCGCGTTCACCGCGACGTGGTTTCCAAAGAGCCAACAAGGGACAGCGCTCGGCGTCTTCGGCGCAGGCAACGCCGGGGCCGCGGTGACGACCATGGGGGCTCCCTGGCTGCTCGGGGTGCTGACCCAAGGAGGGGCCGACCTCGACCGGTGGCGAGCCCTGCCTCGCATCTATGCGGCCGCGCTAATCCTGGTGGCCGTGGTCTTCTGGGTGGCGACCACCAACAAGCGACCCGAAGGCACCGGCCGCTCCATGGTCGAGCGGCTCAAGCCCCTCAAGCAGCTCCGGGTCTGGCGCTTCGGGCTCTACTACTTCCTGGTCTTCGGCGGGTTCGTGGCGCTGGCCCAGTGGCTCATCCCCTACTACGTCAACGTGTACGGCGTCTCTATCGTCACCGCGGGTGTGCTGACCACCGCCTTTACCCTGCCATCTGGGGCGGTTCGAGCGTTCGGGGGCTGGCTCTCCGACCGGTTTGGCGCGCGACTGGTGATGTACGGTGTGCTCGGCGGGTGTGCCCTATTGTGCGCCGCGCTGGTTGTGCCTCGGATGGACATCTATTCCCCCGGCGCTGGCGTCTCGGCCTTGCGTGGGGGGACCGTCACCGCGGTGAGCGAGACCCATGTGCAGGTAGGCGCGACCACCTATGGGGTCGTGCCGCTGCCTGCGGAGACGGCGGAGCCTCAGGGCACGCTGATCTGGCCCACGCGGAGCTTTGGCCAGCGGGTGGTGGTGCAGCCCGGCGAAGCCGTCGAGCGCAAACAGCTACTGGCACGAGGTGTCACCCACATCTACTTCCAAGCGAATATCTGGGTGTTCACCGTGCTGGTGTTCGCCGTCGGCATCCTGATGGGCATCGGCAAAGCGGCCGTCTACAAGTACATCCCCGACTACTACCCAAACGACGTGGGAACCGTCGGCGGGATCGTCGGGGTGATCGGGGGGCTGGGGGGATTCGTCTGCCCGGTCGTCTTCGCTTACCTCCTGGACGCAGCGGGCCTCTGGACCACCGCCTGGATGTTCTTCACCGTGCTGTCGGTGGGCTGCCTCATCTGGCTGCACTGGACGATCCGCAGGATGACCGTGCGGCGGGCACCGCACATCGCCTTCGAGATCGAGGATCCGAGGGCCAACTCGCCGGTGTCCCTGATCGTCCGCTGCCCGGTTCACGGGTCTCAGGCCCAGGTGCGCCTGATCGCCAGGGGCGGCTCGGAACCCACCGCGACGATCAGCGCCTGTTCGCTGCTGGGCAACATGGAACGCGCGCCCGGGTGTCTGGGCCAGTGCGTCGTCCAGGCTCCCATGACACCTGCACGAGAGGAGGCGGTTAAATCGTGACGACTGGCCAACCGCAAGGGTCCGACTACTGGGATCCCGAAGATGAGACGTTCTGGGCGCGCCACGGCAAACGTGTCGCGAGCCGAAACCTGTGGTTCTCCATCCCCAATCTCCTGCTGGGCTTCGCCGTCTGGATCTACTGGGGGATGGTGGCCAAGTATATCCAGGAGCTCCACGTCGCCGCGGACGGGGAGCTGTTCAACTTCACGTTCATGAATGACGGCCAGCCGTACACCGCGGCGGGCTACCGGGCGCTCCTGTTCACGCTCCCGGCGGTGGCGGGGCTGGCGGGGGCGACGCTGCGCATCCCCCACGCCTTCATGGTCGCCATCTCGGGCGGGCGCACGGTCAACTTCCTGAGCACGGCCCTGCTCATCCTGCCGGCCCTGGGTGCCGGGATCGCGCTCCAGAACCCTCAGACCCCCTTTTACATCTTCATCCTGCTGGCGACGCTGTCCGGCGTCGGGGGCGGCGCCTTCGCCTCGTCGATGTCCAACATCAGCTTCTTCTTTCCCAAGAGGATGCAGGGCCTCGCCCTGGGGTTGAACGCGGGGCTCGGGAACCTGGGCGTCAGCCTCATGCAGTTCCTGATCCCCTGGGTCGTGACGTTTGGCCTGTTCGGCGCGGTGGGTGGCGAACCCTACGCGTACACCCGCAACGGCGCCGCGGCCCAGATGTGGATCCAGAACGCGGGCCTGGTGTGGGTGCCGATCCTGCTGACCTTCGCGGTGTTGGCGTGGCTCTTCATGGACAACCTGCCCTTCCACAAGACCGGCACGGCGCTGCAGGCCATCGCCAAGTGCTTTTGGTTGACCCTGCTCGGGTTTTTGGGTGCCTGGTGTGGGGTGGTCCTGCTGATCATCCCCTGGGGTGGCTTCCCCGAGCTGCTCAAGACCCTCATCGTGGCGGTCGTGACGGTCGCGGTCACCCTGGGCGCCATGCGCTTTCTGACGCCCAAGCCCATACAGGAGCCCCTGAAGCGCCAGTTCGCGATCTTCGGTCTGAAGCACAACTGGATCATGACCTACCTCTATGTCATGACCTTCGGCTCCTTCATCGGCTACGCGAACGCCTTCCCCAAGCTCATCGACGACGTCTTCGGGGTCGTGCAGGCTGGGCCGCGCGCGGGCGAGGCGACGGGCCTCTCGTCGGCCGCCTTCATCTTCATCGGCGCTGGCGTGGGCGCGCTGATCCGGCCGGTGGGCGGCTGGCTGGGGGACAAGTTCGGCGGCGCCCGCGTGACCCACTGGGGGACCGTCACCATGGTCGGCGCTACGATCGGGGCTGGGTTCATCGTGTCGCTGGCGATGCAATCCCCCGAGCCGCAGCGGTACTTCATCCCCTTCCTCGCGGTGTTCATCCTGCTCTTCGCCACCACGGGCATCGGCAACGGCTCCACCTTCCGCATGATCGGCGTGATCTTCGACAAGGAGCAGCGCGGGCCCGTGCTCGGCTTCTCTTCGGCCATCGCAGCCTACGGGGCCTACTTGATACCGCAGATCTTCGCGCAGCAGATCCAGGCCGGTACCCCCCAGTACGCGCTCTACGGTTTTGCCGTCTACTATGCGACCTGCTTGGCGCTCAACTGGTGGTATTACGCCCGCAAGAACGCCGAAATCCTATGCTGATCAGGCTCCCTTTCAATCCCTCGCGGAGAGCGTCATGACTCCAAACAAATTTCATATCGAGCCCTTTCCACGGACGGTCTTGGACGCCAGGTCCGGGGTGCAGAGTGTCCAGGGCGCCTGGTATCGCGATGACAACGAGGACGTCGAGGTCCTGGACTCGATGCTCTTTGCCGAGGTCCGCGACCAGTGCGAGCTCGGCGCCGAGCGCATGCGGGAGCAACAGCCCGAGGCGGCCCAGGCGCTGTTCATGGCCGCGCTCCGCCTGCTGCCGGAGCCGATCGGCCAGTGGAATGCGACCGGGTGGATACTGCTGGCGCTGGGTCATGCGTGCGTGGTGCAGGGGCGTTGGGATCTCGGCCGTCAGGTGCTGACCGACGCCATGTGGAGCCCCGGGGTCTTCGGCAACCCGTGGGCGCACCGCCTCAAGGGTGAGATCCACCTCGCCCTCGGTGAGCGGGAGCGGGCCGCGGACGACCTGTTTCGCGCCTACAAGGCCGCGGGGCACGCGATCCTTGAGGGGACCTCGCCTGACTGCTTGGCGTTGATCGAAGAGATCATCCACCACGCCGTGGCCTCCGATGGGGCGCCCGATGGGGCGGCCTGAGCCGCGCCGTGCTCAGCGCGGATCTGCACCTCCGCGCAGGGACGGCACCTCGTGGCGGGCTCGGTCGACCAGCCCCTGCGGTCCCCACACCATGCTGCCGCCGGCGTGGCCCGCGGCGATGCCCAGGGCGAGCTGCACGGCGATGGCGATCACGGCGGCGATGGCCATGCGCCGCGCCCGCCGCTGGTCGCGGTACAGCGCCGCTCCGAGGCTCAAGGCCAGCACCGCCGCGGCCGCGATCGTGAAGCGCTCCGCCCAATCCTGGTGTGTCTGGATGCGCTCGAGCGCGATGAAGTCCCGCGCGTCCAGGCTCGCCTCCTCACCGCTGCGAACGGCGGTCACCGCTGAGACCAGGAGCAACGCTTGCAGGCTGACCACCAGCCACCAGGACCCGCGAGGGAGCCACGCTCGGGCCCACCCAAACAAGGTGAGGGGGGCCAGCAGCGCCACGGCCACCGCCAGCCCGAGGGCCGCGTGGACGATCAGAGGATGAAGGGGAAGGTCCAACGGCGTTCCTCCGCGTGTTGTGGAGAGCATCCTACTCGCTGCGGAGGCCCGTGGAACGGGTCGTACCCCGCGGACGAGGGACCCGGATATAGCACCGCTGGTGCATGCCATCGAGGAGGAGAGAGCCATGGTGGACGATGACGCGACGCGCGACCTGATCGAGGTGGCGTGCAACTTCTGGTTTCACGGCAGCGACCAGATACGGTCCCCTTTTCCGGTGCACATACGGGAGTCGCTGCGGCACAACGCCGAGCGTAGCTACCTTGAGTGGCTGGAGCAGTTGGGGGAGACGGATCAGGATGTATCCGAGGACGAGTTCGCGAGCTTCTTCGAGTACTTTCTCTTCCGGGAGGCCCTGTTGCTGGTCGGGGAAGAAGACAGCGATCTCGTGCTCACCCTCCATCATCCGTTCATGCCCCGGGTGGGCGACCTCGTGCGTGACGAGGGCCGCGGGGCCGGCCGGGTCGTCGCCCGCGAGCTGGAGCAGAGAGACGACGACAAGCTCTACATGGTCCTGTCCGTTGAGGGCGAGGGCTCTGGCGAGCGGTGGCAGACCGCATTTCTCATCCCAACCTGATCTGCGACACGATGCGCGTGTCCGGTGTGCGCGTCGCCGTTCCGCCGCCTCGCCTTGAGCGCCGGCGCGCGGTCCTGTCAGCGCCCGCGCCGCGCGAATCCTCCCAACGTGTGGCGGTGCGTCGCACCTGTCTGATACCCTGGCCGCCATGAACGCTCGCACCCATCGAACTCGATTCGCCCCGCTGCTCTCGCTCGCGCTGATGGCCTTTGGCTGCGGGGGCGACGCGGCGCCTGCGAGCCCCACGCCCGACGCGGTGGCCGGCCTGCCCGACGCCGCCGCGCCCACGCCCGACGCCGCCGCGCCCACGCCCGACGCCGCCGCGCCCGACGTCGTCGTCGTCACACCGCCGCCGGCCTACCCGATCCCCATCGCGCCTACGGACGTCGCCGACATGGCGATGCTGGCTGGCCCGTGGATCATGCACACGACGGCGGACTCCGTGTCGCTGGCGTGGGAGACCGCCGAGGCGTCGGACTCGCGCATCGAGTACGGCGCCGACGCGTCGTACGGCCAATCGGCGACTGGCGAACCGGGGACTCTGCACCGCGTCGCGCTCTCCGGACTCGAGCCGGCGACGCTCTACCACTACCGGGCGTGCTCGGCCGAGACCTGCACCGCGGACCTCACCTTAGCGACCGCGCCCTTGCCTGATCAGGCCTATCGCTTCGTGGTCTACGGCGACAGCCGCTCCGATCCCCCGCAGCACCAGGCCGTCGTCGACTCGATCATCGAGAGCGCGCCGTCGCTGGTGCTGCACACGGGCGACATCGTGGAGACCGGCGCGCGCGGCGAGTACCGCACGATGCACTTCGACCCGGTGCGCCGCCTGGGCCAGCACGTCCCGGTCTACGTCGCCATCGGCAACCACGAGTGGAAAGAGCTGGAGGGCGACGTCCAGAGCTTCCGCGACTATCTGGTCTACCCGAAGGACGCGCCGATCCCGCGCCCGGGGCTGAGCTACAGCTTCCGGTACGGCGACGCGTTTTTCCTGGTGATGGACAACACGCTGGACGGGCTCGACATCTTCTTTCCCATCGAGGGGCTCGACACGCCGCTGTCGGATTGGCTACAGGAGCGCGTGACGTCTGAGGCCGCGCAGACGGCGAGGTGGCGCTTCGCGTTCTTCCACTATCCGCCGAGCTCGCCGTGCCACGAGGACTGGCCGATGATCCGCGCCACGCGCAACCACGTGCTGCCGCTGCTGCGCGACAACGGCTTTCAAGCGATGTTCGCCGGCCACGTCCACGCCTACGAGCGCCACGACTACGACGGCTTCCCGGTCATCATCACGGGCGGCGGTGGGGCCGGGCTCGAGCCGGAGGAGGGGTGCACGTACCCGAGCGAGACCGTCAAGATGTGGCGGGCGGTACACCACCACGTGAGCGTCGACCTCGCGGGCGACACGGCGCTGCTGCAGGCGGTCGACGTCACCGGTGAGGTGTTCGATAGCTTGGTGCTGCACGCGAACGCGCCAGCGGGAGCCGGGCCGGCTCAGCCGTAGGCCTTGTGCGTGCCGTCGAGGCTGGCGCTCACCGGCGCTTCCCGAGGCCGACCCGGGTAGCGAGCCGAGCCGGCGATCGCGGCCAGGAAAGCGGCCACGCTCGCCGCCGCCGGCGAGGCCTCGCTCTCGGGGACGCCGCGATCATCTCGGTGGATCCTGGGAGATTGAGGGTATCATCGGGCGGCCCCACCGCGATCACGACCTTCGGGGTGCCATGTACGTCGTCGCCATTCACTCGACCGAGCCCGCGGACGGTTCACGGGCGCCCGCGCTGGCCGCGGCGCTGGGCGTGACAGCGTTTGACGTGCGGCACCGGGTGCTCTCGCCGGGGCCGTGCGTGGTGGTGGCCAGCCCCGACCCCGACGCCGCCCGGGCTGTGGCCGCGCGTCTGGAGGCCGCCGGGTTTCCGTCCCTCGTGCGCGACGCCGACGCCATCGCGCGCTCCACCATCTGGACGACGGTGCGCTCGTTCGAGCTCGGCGCGGCCGGCATGCAGGTGACGCCGCGCCAAGGCGACCCCTTCGACATCCCGTGGGCGGCCGTGCGCCTGCTGGTGCGGGGGACGGCTGTCGACGCGGAGACCACGGTCGAGACCCACACCGAGAAGAGGTTCAGCCTGGGGCGCGCGGTGGCCAGCGGCGGGCTGGTTTACAACAAGAAGGTCAAGGTCGAGCACACGCACACCGAGCAGACGCGCGAGGGCTTCTTTCACCTGTACGCGGCCGGTCTGCCGGTGTCGGTCTTCGGCGAGACCACGGTGGAATACACGGGCCTCGGCGAGCGAATGCAGCCGACGCGCGCCGTCAATTTCGCAGTCCTCATCGAGCGAATTCGCGAGCTGGCGCCGCACGCAGCGTACGACGACCGGCTCCAGACGCGCGTCGGGCAGAGCGTGCTGCTGGGGCCCACGCTGGACCCCGGGCGGTACCTGTCGGTGGCGTCGGCGCTCATCTCGGCGACGACGGCGCTGGGAGCCTGACGGGGAGAGATGTCAGCCGCGCCCGGATCTCGGGCTGGCCTGCCACGGTGGGCGTGCGGCGCACGGCCGGGGGGCGCGCGGCGGCGTTTACAGGGTCAGCGCGGGTTACATGCCGCCGCGAGCAGGGCGAAGGAGCGGAGGCGGCCGGCGTGGTCGACGGCGTGGCTGGCGACCATGACCTCGTGGGCGCCGGTGCGAGTGGCCAGGCCGTGGATGCGCGCCGCGACGGTGTCGGGGGTGCCGATGATCTGGGTCGCGCGGACGTGGGCGGCGACGGGCTCTTCGAGTGCCGAGAAGCGGTAGGCGCGGGCGGCGTCGGGTGTGGGGGGGCGGGTAGGGCGGCCGGTTCGCAGGCGCACGAAGGCGATGAGCGCGGGGCGGGCGAGGTCCTCGGCCTCTTCCACGGTGTCGGCGCAGAAGGCCGAGACGGCCAGTATCGCGCGAGGTTCGCTGGTGACGCCGGGGCGGAAGCCGTCGATGTAGGCGCGCATGGGGGCGTCGGGAGGTGATGGGCTGAAGTGGGCGGCGAAGGCGAAGGGGTAGCCGCGGGCGGCGGCGAGGCGGGCGCTGTAGTCGCTGGAGCCGAGCAGCCAGATGGGGGGCAGCGGCGCGTCGTCGGGTTGCGCCGTGACGCCAGCGACGGGCGAGTCACCGCCCCAGGCGACCAGCTCGTCGAGCTGCTGGGGGAAGTCGTCGCGCATGAGCAGGGAGCGGTCGCCGCGCAGCGCCAAGGCGGTGCGCTGGTCGGTGCCGGGGGCGCGGCCGAGGCCGAGGTCGATGCGGCCGGGGTGCATGGCCGCGAGCAGGCGGTAGGCCTCGGCGATGCGAAGGGGCGCGTGGTTGGGCAGCATCACGCCGCCGGCGCCCAGGCGGATGTGCCGCGTGTGCGATGCAACGTGGGCGATCATCAGGTCGGGCGCGGTCGAGGCGATGCCGGGCAGGCTGTGGTGCTCCGCGTACCAGACGCGCTTGTAGCCGAGGGTCTCGGCGAGCTGAGCCAGCTCGACGCTGTGCGCGATGGCGGCGGTGCTGCTCTGCCCATCGGCCATCGGGGCGAGGTCGAGGATCGAGAGCGGCAGCGACATCGGGTCCTCCGGCGCGGTGGAGCAGGCGCCCGGGAGGGTAAGCGCGGTTACGCACCGGACCACGCGTCGACCGCGGCATGCGCGCAGACGGCGCTCGGGGTGGTTCGTGGGTGGCGGCGTGAGACCGGCCAACAGCCCCGAGAGCGAATTGACGAAGTGGCGACGATTGGAGTTGTCATTTCAGGATGTTATGGGCGCCCGAAAAATAACTGCGCAACGTGGAGCCCCAAAGTCGTCATAGATCCTCTGGTAGTCTGCGTTGTTGACGGGCTGCCCTCGGGACCATCCATGAGGACGAACCATGCCCTTTCCACGTTGTGTTTTGCCAGGAACCACCTACCTCGTGACCCGCCGATGCTCGGACCGGCGCTTCTTTTTGACCCCAGACGTCTGCGGCGTGATGGCGACGATCTTCGGCTACGCGCTGGCCGTGTGTGCTGCACGTTACGGGGTCAAGGTCCACGCCGGGATCGCGCTCGGAAATCACATCCACATCGTCATCACGGACGTCCGCGGCGAGCTGGGGGAGTTTCTGCGCGAGCTGCACTCGTTCACCGCGCGGTGCGTCAACCGCAAGCTGGAGCGCCGCGAGAACGTCTGGGCGGCGTGCCAGACCTCCGTCGTCGAGCTCGCGGACCGTGAGGCGGTCTGGGACAAGCTTGTCTATTGCCTCGCGAACGCGGTGTCGTCGTGGTTGGTCGCCGGCCACCAAGCGTGGCCGGGATTCCACACCGACCCGAAGGACGTCGTGCAGAGCCCGCGCGTCTACAAGCGCCCGCCGTACTACTTCGCTGTCGACACCGCGATGCCCGACACCGCAGAGCTCGTCATCAGCAAGCCGCCCGCGCTCGCCCACCTGAGCGACGAGGAGTACGCCGACACCCTGAGCCGGCGCCTGCGCGCGACCGAGTCCGACCTCGTCGACCAAGCCCGCGCCCAAAAACGCCCCTTCCTCGGTATCCCGGCCATCCTGGCCCAGGACCCCTTCAGCAGCCCCACGACCCCCGCCACCAAGCCCGCCATCAACCCCTGCGTCGCCACCAGAGACAAGGCGACCCGCATCGCCAAACTCGAGATGCTGGCGACGTTCCGCCGCCTCTACGCCGAAGCCCGAGACCTGTGGCGCCAGGGCCTACGCGACGTCATCTTCCCGCCAGGCACCTACAAGTTCGCCCGCGAACACCACGCCTGCGTCGCACCAGCCCCGACCTGACCACCGCCGCGTTCCCGCCCCCCAACCCCGCGATCGCCCGGCCCCCGCCGAAGGCGCCGGCCTCCGTGCGCCCACTACCCGAAATCCCCCGCGCTCCCCGCCCGCCGAAGCTCTCCCCGCCCCCGAA
>CAZNZH010000064.1:5679-12922 GCA_964577445.1 uncultured Myxococcales bacterium | reverse complement strand
CCCGCGGCCACCAGCTTCAGCCCCTCGCGGAAGATCGCCTGCGCCAGGACCGTCGCGGTGGTCGTGCCGTCGCCGGCCTTGTCCGAGGTCTGGCTGGCGACGTCGCGGACCATGCGGGCGCCGATGCGCGCCGCCGCGTCCGACGGCTCGATCTCCTTGGCCACGGTGACGCCGTCCTTGGTGACGGTCGGCCCCCCGTAGCTCTTCTCGATGACCACGTTGCGGCCCTTCGGACCCAGCGTGACCTTCACGGCGTTGGCCAGCTCGTCGATGCCCTCGAGCATCCGCTCGAGCGCCTGGCGGCCAAATAGAATGTCCTTGGCAGCCATGTTCAGCCCTCCACGATGCCGAGGACGTCGTCCTCGCGCAGGATGATGCGGTCTTCGCCGTCGACCTTGATGTCGGTGCCGCCGTACTTCCCGAAGAGCACCTTGTCGCCGACGCGGATGTCGATCGGGCGGACGGTGCCGTCTTCCTGGATCTTCCCGGCGCCCACGGCGAGCACTTCGCCCTGCAGCGGCTTTTCCTTGGCGGAGTCGGGGATGATGATCCCCCCGGCGGTCTTGGTCTCTTCTTCCACGCGCTTGACCAACACGCGGTCATTGAGCGGCCTGAAGTTCATGGGTTCTCCTGAGCTGTCGGTGCGGCGAGCGCGGGTGAGGCGCTCGAAATGACTGGCGAAACATGTTCGTGCCCAAAGCCAGCGGCCCTGAGCGCGGCGAAGGGTAGGCACTCGACTCCGGCGGTCAATGGGCGCCGTGAGTCGACGGTGCGATGGCAAACGCGAGCGGGAAACTGTGGCCCCGGCCCCCGCTTGTCAACGGGTGACAACGCGGGCGCGCGCAGGCTATAGCTGCAAACCCAAGGCAGGGCCCGCCTGGCGTGCGCGCACCCGGTGGCTGCGATTCACGGCCCGTCGCCGATTCATCAGGAGGCACCCGTGGCCCAGCGCGTCGAGTACGAGGCCCTGCCCGGCACCCGCTTCGATCAGTACATCCCGAAGCTGCGGCAGGCCCTGGCGGTCATCTCGGGACCCGACGGCACGGATTTCAAGGTCTTCCGCGAGCATCTGCGCCGGCTGGGCCTCTGGGATCGAGACCGCGCCGAGCGGATGTTCTCGCTCATCGACGTCGATTGGGACCGCAAGTCGGTCCGGGTCGGCGCCCTGGCGACGGCGATCATGCAGGCGGGGCCGGACGACGAGAAGGTGAAGAGCCACCTCTTCGCGCGCCTCAAAAAAGAGAACGTCATCCTGGTCAAGTACGTGCTCGAGGCCCTCGATGTCGACGGGGGCGGGCGCCTGCACAGCGTCCATGAGCTGTATCGAATGGTGACCAGCTATGTGTATCCCGGTGCGTACATCACGCTGCCCAATTTCCAGGCGTGGATCGACTGGCTCGCCTCGAGCGGGCACATCAAGCTGATCGGGATCCGTTGGGCGCTCTCCGATCTCGGCATCGCGGTCATCCCCGAGCTCAGGGGGATCGACGTCGAGGAGATCCTGGAGGATATGGCCGAGGAGGAGGCCAGCGAGGAGGACGACGAGGACGATCTGCTCGCGGGCGTCTCAGCGCCTGTGGTCGCCCCGGCCCCCGCGGTCCCCACGCCCGACGGAGACGACGACGAGGAGGCCTTCGACGACCTGCCGCCCGAGGCGCCCAGGCCGTCGGCGGCTGCGCTCGCCAAGGCGGCCGCTGAGTTCGAGGACACCTTCGAGACCCCGCTGGCGGCGCTGGTGCCCGAGCTGGCGGCGGCTTCGGCGCCGGCGGCCCAGGCGCGCAGCCACACGCCGCTGGCCTCGCCTCCGGCCGACCTGCGCGCCGCCCGCGTCCTCGCGGGCTCACGGGTCGCCGAATCGCTGGTGGAGCGTGCCATCGCGCTCTATCGCGAGCTGGGCGAGTGGCCGAGCTGGACCGCCCCGGCCCTGGGCGTCGTGGCGCCCGCCACGCCGGGCGACGCGCTGCTGCTCGAGCTGGGCGTCTTGGCGGCGCTGGTCGAGGGTCTCCCGCCTCAGCCTCAGGGCTTCGCCTTCGCCAGACGCCTGCGCGCGGCTGGGTTTTTCGACGCCTTGGGGGCCGACGGCGGCTTCGGCGCGGCGGTGGAGTCTCTGGGTGACCTGGACGGCGAGCCGTGGGCGCGGGCGCTGGCGGGGCGGCTGATCGTCGCCTCGGGCATGCGGCGCCGCGTGGCCGCCAGGTCGGGGCTGCTCGAGCGCGTCCGCGCTGCGAAGACCGGCGCGGACGCGGTGCGCGTGATACGGGCGGAGCTCTTCGGTGGGGCGGGCGAGGAGGCGCCGTTTTGGGTGCTGCGCGAGCTGGTGCGGCTCGAGGTGCTGGCGGCCGCGAGGTTTGGCGACGCCGCCGCGGTCCCGACGCCCGGGCTGGTTCGCAACGCCCATCGGCTGGGGCTCATCGACCGCGCGGAGCTGGTCTCCTTCGAAGAGCTGCTCGCCGTGTCGGTGGCCGTCTCCGCCCGCTTCGGCGCCGAGGCGGGCTACGGCGAAGCGCTGGCCACCCTGGACCGTGGGCTGGGGCTCAGCGCGACCGGATGACGCGGGCGGCGCCCGCCCTGCGCGGCTACCAGGCGTTCTGCACCGAGTAGGAGCCCGTCGCGGTGTCCAGCGCCAAGAAGCTGAAGGCGCCGTTGGAGCAGGAGCCGCTGTTCAGAAACAGGCGGTCGCCGTGCTCGGCGCGCACGCCGACGTGGGTGTGACCGGTGACGACGATGTCGGCGTCCTTGGCGCGCGCGCTCAGCACGGCGACCCGCTGGAAGCTGCATCGCTCCGGGTCCTTCGAGATGTTGGCGCGCAGGTGGTCGAGGCCGTTGAAGAGCCGAAAGAGCGGCCGCATGCTGTGACGAAGCAGCGCCCCGCCCAGCCAGGCGCCGCTCTCGCTCAGCCAGCGCGCGTGGCGGACCAGCCAGTCGTAGACGTGCCCGTGGGTGAAGAGCACGCGGGTGCCGTCGATACGCAGCATCAGCTCGTCGGGGGCTTCGTCGACGTAGGCCGCCACGAGGTCGTGGTTGCCGTGGACGAAGGTGTAGCAGTCGCGCTCAAAGCGGCGGCTGATGTCGGAGTGGGCGGCCCGCGCCGCGCGTAGCTCGCCGACCTGCGCGAAGGGCCGCGGGCTGGTCAGGGTCTCGAAGATGTCGCCCAGCAGGACGATGCGCTCGAAGCTGCCCTCGAGGAAGCTGAGAAACCGGAGGAAGTCGGTGTCCGCGTGTCCAAACTTGTCCGCCGCATCGCCGCGTCCGAGGTGCAGGTCCGAGATGACAGCGATGCGCACGAGAGCCTCCGAGGGCAGGAACAAGGGCAGAAACAAGGGCAGAAACAAGGGCAGAAACAAGGGCGAGAGGATCGGTGAGCGCGTAATGACATTCGCAGCGCGCGGCACCCGGGGCTCGTCATCCCTGCTTTACTTCTACGGCCTGTGCGCGCCCAAACTCAAATCAAAATCCGTAGGCAGCCGCAGGCCGCCCGACCCGCGCGTTCCGAAGGTGTCGGAATGGTTGCGGAACGCCGGGCTCGGAGGTGCGAAATTATTTTCGCACCTGCGCGTCGTGGTGCGAACGGCGCTTCGCGTCTCCGATCACCGCGGCGTCCACGGGTCGCTAAGACGAGGCCATGGCGCGGAGGCTGGCGATCTCGTCGGGGTCCAGGGGGCGCGACTGGCCCTGGGCCAGCCCGTCGAGGTTGACGGGGCCGAACTCGACGCGGCGCAGCCGGTTCACCGGGTGTCCGACCGCCTCGAGGATGCGCCGGACGTGGCGATTTCGGCCCTCGAAGAGCGTCAGGCGCAGCCAGTCGTGGCGTGAATTCGTGGGGATGCGCTCGACCACGACCGGCAGCGTCTCGCGGCCATCCAGCGGCAGGCCGGCCTCCAGCGCCGCGATGGCCTGGACATCGAGCTGGCCGCGCACCTTCACCTCGTACACGCGGGGGACGCGCGCGTCGGGCAGGAGCAGCAGGCGGGCGAGGTCGCCGTCGTTGGTGAAGAGCAGCACGCCCTCGGTCTGGTAGTCGAGGCGGCCGACGTGGGCCAAGAACATGTCGTCTTTGGGCAGGAGATCGTAGACCGTGCGGCGGCCCTGCGGGTCGTCGCGGGCGCTGAGGTAGCCCGGCGGTTTGTGCAGCACGATGCAGCGCGTGCCCACGTCGACCGCGACCTTGCCGTCCAGGGCGACCTTGGCGTCCAGCGACACCCGGGTGCCCAGCTCGGTGACCTGCTTGCCGTCGACGGTGACCCGGCCGTCCTCGATCAGGCGCTCACACGCTCTGCGCGAGCCGAAACCCAACTGCGCCATGCGTTTTTGCAGGCGGATTCCGCGGATGTCTTCGTCTTCGGCCGGCATCTACATTCCCCCGAAGAGGTTGAAGAGCCGGCGAGACACCCACATGATCGGCGCGCCGATGATGCTCCCGGCGAAGAAGAACACGAGGAGGAAGAGCGCTGGGGCGACCCACCGGTGCTTCTCGAAGACGCGCAGGAGCCCATTGGCGGAGTCGGGGAGCAGCCCGTAGACGACCTTGCTGCCGTCGAGCGGCGGGACCGGGAGCAGGTTGAAGAAGAAGAGGGCCACGTTGAGGAAGACCATCGTCTGAAGCAGCGCGGAGGTCGCCTCGTTGGCGGGGATGACGGCTAAGAGCGCGGCCGACAGCACCGCGAGGACCAGGTTCGACAGCGGGCCGGCGACCGCGGTCAGCAGGACGCCGTGCTTCATGCGGATGCTGCGTTTGAAGTTCAGCGGGTTGAAGGGCACGGGCTTCGCCCAGCCGAAGAAGATGCCGGAGCCGGACAGCACCAGCAGCGCCGGCAGCAAGAGCGTGCCGATGGGGTCGATGTGGCTGATGGGGTTGAGGGTGAAGCGGCCCTGGCGCTCGGCGGTGTCGTCGCCGAGCGCCGCGGCGACGGCGGCGTGCGCGAACTCGTGAACCGAGAGGCTCAGGATCATCGGCACCAGGACCAGGGCGAGGTGGCTGAGGAGTTCAGGCGTCATGGGCGCGACCTTGGGGCCGGCCGGGCGCCCGGTCAAGGCTCCGTTTTCAGGAGCCGGCGTCCTCGGGTGGTGAGGCCAGCGGGTGCGCGGAGTCGTACGCGCGCTGGAGCGCGGCCTGGGAGACGTGGGTGTAGATCGTCGTCGTCGACAGGTCGGCGTGGCCCAACATCGTCTGGACGCTGCGCAGATCGGCCCCGCCCTCGAGCAGGTGGGTCGCGAAGCTGTGGCGCAGCTTGTGGGGGCTGACCTTCCGGCCGACCCCGGCCGATCGCGAGTGTCTACCGAGGTTTTTGGCGAACCCCTGCCGCGTGATCCCGCGGCCGCGCGCCGTGACGAAGAGCGTCGAAGGCAGACGCCTCAGCCCGCGTCGGGTGGCGCGGTCCAAGAGCTCCGGGCGCGCGACGTCGAGGTAGAGGCGCACCCGGGCGATGGCCTCTTCACCCACCGGCACCAGGCGCGTCTTCGAGCCCTTGCCGGTGGTCCGGACCACGCCGCGCTCGAGATCGAGATCGCCCACGCGCAGGCTGATCAGCTCGCTGACCCGCAGCCCGCATGCGTAGAGCAGCTCGATCATCGCGGCGTCGCGGATGGCGCGGGGGTCGTCGGAGTCGCGCGGCGCGGTGGCGATGCGCTCCACCTCGCCCGGGTCGAGCACCGCCGGCAGCGGGCGGCCGAGCCGCGGCAAGGGGATCAGCGCGCTGGGGTCGTCGGGGCGCACGTGCTCGCGGACCAAGAAGCCGCAAAAGGTCCGAACGCCGCTGAGGGTTCGGGCCGCTGAGCGGGCGGCCAGGCCCTCGGAGTCGCGCAGCCACCCGACGAAGCGCTCGATGTCGGCGCGGTTGAACTCGGTGGGGCCGCGGCCATCGCCGAGGAAGGTCTGCAAGCGCTGGAGGTCGCGGGCGTAGGCCGACAGGGTGTGGGGGCTGAGCCCGCGCTCGAGCTTGAGGTGCAGCAGAAATCGGTCGATGACCTGATCCATCGGCCGACTATGAGGCCCGCGGCCCCGTCCCGCGAGAATTCCGCCGCCTGCGCCCCGAAGCGGCCCCGGCCAGCAGGGCGAGCCCCACCCACGCCAGCGGCGGGCCCGGGACGCCGCCGCCGGAGCAGCCGCCGTCGCGGCGCTCCCTCAGGCTGGTGTCCGTGCTGGTGATGATGCCCTTGATGCCGATGGGGGGCTTCAGGATCTCGGGCGCCGCGTCGTCGAAGATCTCGGCGCCGTCGGCGGAATCGGGTGGGAGGTCGGGTCCCGTGCCGGCGTCGGGTGCGGTCTCGGGCGCAGGCTCGGGGCCGGGCTCCGGTCCGGGGTCGGCGGGCCCTACCGGGCAGGGCAGCGGGGCGCTGAGGCCGGCGTCGTCGACCAGGGCGGCCATGACGGCGGCGCGGGCGTCGCCCGAGATCAGGGTCTCCAGCGGGAAGCCGAAGACGTAGGCGCGGTAGCCTTGGGGGGCGAGGTAGCGGGTCGCGGCGACGCCCGCGCCGTTGTCGTAGCTGAGCAGCGCCTCAGCGCCCGCCAGCGGCGTGATCACGTCGGGGTAGTCCACCTGGTAGGTCCCCGCGCTCCCGTCGTCGAAGCGGAGCGCGCCGAGGCCCGCGAAGATGCCGGTGCTGCTCGCCGCGAGGCCGTAGGTGTTGGCGTCGTCGGCCTGGTAGGCGACGCCGAGGGTGCCGTGGAGGAAGGCCACGTCCCCGGCGTCGCCTTTGGCCTCGAGGTCCCAGAGCAGCTCGGAGCCGCTGATGACCAGGGAGCGCCCGCCGCCCTCGCCGAGCCAGTCGGCGAGCAGACCCTTCTCGGCGTCGTCCAGGGTGGAGTCGACCGTGGACTCCTCGCCGAGCTGCCAGTCGACGAAGCGGTAGCCGCCGAGCGGGGCGTCGCCAAAGACGACGGCGGGGGCCTCGGCGCTGTCGAAGGGCACGCCGGCGGCGGCCAGGGCGAGGCTGTGCTCGACTACGTAGTCGTACGTGTTCATGGCGTTTTGGCGAAAGCGCGCCAGGACGCCGAGGCCAAAGGCGGCGAGATCTTCGCGGGGGGCGGACGCGAAGTCGAGGCGATAGAAGCCTTGGACGACCAGCGCCTCGGTCTCGGCGCCCCCACAGGGCAGCAGCACGCCCACGGTGGCCGAGGGCAGGGACTCGCCGCCGGCGTTGGTCGCGCTGACCCGAAAGAAGGTCGGCACGCCGGTGGGCAGATCGGTCAGCAGCGCCGAGGTGGAGGCGCTGGCGAGGGGGAGGCCGTCGTCGAAGGCGCGGC
>CAZNZH010000064.1:0-5669 GCA_964577445.1 uncultured Myxococcales bacterium | reverse complement strand
CCGTCGCGGCTGCGGTAGATGACGTAGCCGCTGGCGGCGTCACCGGCGAAGCCCTGGGTGTCGGTGGGCGGCGGGGACCAGCGGAGCCGCGCGCTGGTGGGGCTCTCGGCGCGCAGGCTCAGCGCGGTGGGCGGGTCGGGGAGCAGCCGGGCCGCCACGCCGTCGCGGGCCGCGAAGTACTTGACGATCGCTTGCTGAAAGGCCCGGGCCAGGACGAAGCGGAAGCGGGGCTCGCGGAGCTGGATCGCGTCGGCCTCGGTGGCGTGAAAGGCCGCTTCGACCAGGGCCGCCGGCATCTCCGAGTTGTGCGACGGGTTCAGCTCGCCGAAGTAGGCGCTGTAGACCCCGCGGTCCTGCCAGCCGGGCACAAACGACGCGCGGATGTCGTTGACGATCTCGTCTTGGAGCAGGTTCGCCAGGACGTCGCTGCCCGGGGTCCCGGTGAAGTTGAAGGAGCCGTCTACCGGGTTGGGACCGTACACGTAGGTCGACGTGCCGCGCCCGCCGTCCGGCGCGTTGGTGTGCCAGGAGACATAGACGGCGTCTTCGCCGGGCTCGTTTTGCCAGGCGGCGTAGCGGGAGCGGGCGGTGACGTCGTCGGAGTGGTCGTCGGAGCTGGGGTTCCAGACGCTCTCAGGCGCGCCGTTGGACTGGATGGCGTAGCGCGAGCACTCCTCCCAGCGCGGGCGCCCCGAGGTCGGGCCGGAGCCGGGGCCGGAGCCGTCGCCGCGGACGATCTCGCCGAGCCCACCGCCGAACCGGACCGCGTCCGCAGACACGAAATCGCCAGGTTCTAGCTGGCTATCTGCGATGAGGCTCACCGAACCGGTCGCGGGGTCCTGGCCGCTGGTGAAGCGCCAGCTCCCCAGCATCACCCAGGTGGAGCCGTGGCGTTCCTGGTTGACGCGGACGTGGCTGTCCCCGCCAGCGTGCCGCACGAGGTAGTGGGCATCGCGCGCTCGCGAGGCGTCTTGCGAGTAGGTGACGTAGACGGCGTAGTGGCCGTCGGCGGGGATCTTCGGTGTGAAGCGGGCCTCGGGTGCGCCTGGGCCGGAGGTCGTGGCGGCGACGCGGTTTTTGCCGCGGGCGTGGGGGTTCGACGCGTCGGTGACGGGGCCGAGACCGGCGCGGTAGCCAGCGACCGTCGAGTCGTTCCAGGTCCCGAACTCCTCGTAGACGCCGCCGCCTTCGGTTGTGGTGGTCCCGCCAGCTTCGGCGTCGACGACCACCCGATGGGGCTGCATGTCGGTCTCGCGCATGGTGAAGACCGTGGCGCCCGCGTTGAGCAGCAGCGGCACGAGGTAGTGGGCGATGGCCTCGGCGTTGACGAAGTCCTCGACCACGCCGTGGGTTGTGCCGCGCTGGGTGGCCCACCGGCCCAAGACGCTGGGGTCCGACCAGTACAATCCGTGGGCGGGCGAGACGTAGATGACCTTGCCGGCGAGGGGGGCGCCGCCGTGGTGGCTGCCGGCGAGGCCGCGGGTGACGGCCGGGGCGGTGGCGCGGTGCAGCGTGGTCTCGCGAGGGCGTGTGGGGGGCGGGGCGATGGGGGGCAGGAACTCCCGCAGGGGTTGCCAGCCGAGGTCGGGGTGGGCCGGGTCGACCACCCACGGGATGAGGGAGCGGACGCGTGGGTCGGCGTCGTGGGCGGAGTCGAGCAGGCGCCGGGTGAGCGACTCGAAGGCGAGCTCGTCGAGGCGGGGGTCGTCGGGGCCGGCGGGGGCGGTGCCGAGGGCGGCGGCGGACAGATCGAGGTAGACGTGGGCGACCGCGCCCTCGGTGGCGGTGGCGATGACGCGTGAGGTGGGCTCGTGGCGGGCGTGGACCGTCGCCGAGGCGGGGAGGGTCTGGCTGGCGAGGAGCAGCGCGGAGGTGAGGCGAAGCAGGTGCATGCGACGGGTTTTAGCAGGGAGGGGCTGGGTGGCGCGAGCGGGGCGGCGGATCAGCCCTCGCGCTCGGCGCCGAAGAGGTGCTCGAGGGTGGCCCAGACGGCGAGCAGGCAGGCGGCGGCGAGGGCGGCGATGTCGAACATCTGCTTGTCGTCGCGGGCGTCGGCGAGCATGCCGAGGAGCGGCGGGAGGGCGAGGGAGGCGAGGTCCCACAGGCCCGTGTAGGTCGCCAGGCCGCCGCCGCGTCGCGCCTCGGGGACGCGGGAGACCACCTGGCTGGCGAGGACGGGGAAGCAGAAGCCGTGGGCGACGCCGCCGAGGAGGCCGGCGCTGAGCAGGGCGTGGGAGGTCTGGGCAGCGCCGAGGGTCATGGCGGCGAAGGCGTAGCAGGCGAGGGCGGGGGCGACGAGGTTGCGCGGACCGATGCGGTCGAGGATGCGGCCGCCGGCGAGGCGCACGATGGCGGCGCCCACGGCGTAGGTGAGCCAGACGTCGGCGGGGTGAGCCATGCCGCGGCTGGCGGCGGTGACGGTGGCGAAGGTGAAAAATAGTGAGACGAATCCTGAGAAGACGACGGTCGCGAGCCAGACGGACCACAGGCGGCGCTGGGCGAACTCGGCGAAGGCGGCGCGCGGGCGGGGGCGGCCGGCGCGGGGTGGGCGTGGGGGTTCGGGGACGCCGCGGAGGAAGAGGAGCGAGCTGAGGACGACGAGGCCCATGGCCGGGAAGAAGAAGCGGAGCGAGGGGCCGTCGAGGCCGAGGCGCTCGGCGGCGGGGTTGACCAGGACGGGGACGAGGCCGGAGACGCCGAAGAGGGCGAGGCCTTCGGTGCGGCGCGACATCGGGACGAGGTCGGCGGCGAAGGTGAAGTAGCCGGTGAACATGGCGCCGACGCCGACGCCGAAGACCAAGCGCGCGGCGTAGGCCGAGGCGGAGATGTCGGTGACCAGGGCGACCATGGAGAGGCCGAGGCAGCCGGCGACGGTGCCCGCGGTGAGGGTCGTCTTGCGGCCGATGGTGTCCAGAGACCAGCCGACGGCGGGGCGGAGCAGCAGGCCGCCGACGGCGGAGGTCGCCATGATGGCGCCGATCTCGGTGCGGCTGGCGCCCAGGCTGGCGAGGTAGAGCGGGAGCAGCAGCATCGAGGCGTAGCCGAGGGCCTGCAAAAAATGCGCGGCCATCAGCCCGAGGAAGGCGCGGGTGAGGATGGGTGGGGGGGAGCCGGACGGGGCGTGGCTCACGCGCGCGGGGCGTCTTCGTCGAGCAGGGCGCGCAGCTCGAAGAGCAGGTCGAGGGCTTGGCGCGGGGACAGCGCGTCGGGGTCGAGCTCGGCGAGGCGGGTCATGGCCGGGGAGGGGGGCGCCGGCTCCAGCGGCGCGAAGAGGTTGAGCTGCCAGCCGCCCGCGGGCGCGGCGTGAGCGTCGCCGGCGGTGCGGGCGAGGTGGGGGCGCCCGTCGCGGTCGACCGCCTGCTCTTCCAGGAGCTTCAGGACCTCGCGCGCTCGGGAGACCACCGCCTCGGGGAGGCCGGCGAGGCGGGCGACCTGGATGCCGTAGCTGCGGTTGGTGCCGCCGGGGACGAGGCGGCGGAGGAACACGATCTCGTCGCGCCAGCGCTTCACGGCGATGGTCATGTTGGCGATGCGGGGGCGGGTCGAGGCCAGCTCGGTGAGCTCGTGGTAGTGAGTCGCGAAGAGCGTGCGCGCGCCGATGCGGTCGTGGAGGTCTTCGGCGACGGCCCAGGCGATGGACACGCCGTCGTAGGTGGAGGTCCCGCGGCCGATCTCGTCGAGGATGACCAGGCTCTTGCGGGTCGCCGAGCCTAAAATGGATGCGGTCTCGGTCATCTCGACCATGAAGGTGGACTGGCCGCGGGCGAGGTTGTCGGAGGCGCCGACGCGGGTGAAGACCTGGTCGACCACGCCGATGCGCGCGCGGGCGGCGGGCACGAAGCTGCCGATCTGGGCGAGGATGACGATGAGCGCGACCTGGCGCATCACCGTGGACTTGCCGGCCATGTTCGGGCCGGTGATGACCAGGATCTGGGGGCCGTCGCAGTCGAGGTGCGCGTCGTTGGGGACGAACTCGCCGGTGCCGACGATGGTCTCGATGACCGGGTGGCGGCCCTCGGCGATGTCGAGCAGGCCGCTCTCGTCGACCTCGGGGCGCACGTAGCCGCGGCGCTGGGCGAGCTCGGCGAGGCCGGCCAGGACGTCGATGGCGGCGATGGCCTCGGCGGTGGTGCGGATGCGGTCGCCGAAGGTGGCCAGCTCGCCTCGGTCTCTAGCGTCACGCGGCGGTCGCTCGCGCCGAGGACCTTCTCTTCGCGCTCCTTGAGCTCAGCCGTGTAGTAGCGCTCGGCGTTCGCGAGGGTCTGCTTGCGGAGCCAGGTGTCGGGGACCATGTGCAGGTTGGCGCGCGTGACCTCGATGAAGTACCCGAAGACGCCGTTGTAGCGGATCTTCAGGCTCTGGATGCCGCTCTCTGCGCGCAGGCCGTCGGCGTAGCGATTGAACCAGGCCTTGCCCTCGCGGGAGATGGCGATCAGCTCGTCGAGCTCGGGGTGGTAGCCCTCGCGGAAGACGCCGCCGTCTTTGAGCGAGACCGGCGGCTCGTCGGCCACCGCGCGGGCGAGCAGGTCGCTGACCTCGGGCACCGGATCGACGCGGCCGGCGAGGGCGGTGAGCGCCGGGGCTTCGGTGGTCTGAAGCGCCGCCGCCAGGGCCGGCAGGCGCTGGAGGGATGAGGCGAGGGCGACGAGATCCCGAGGGGTCGCCGAGCCGGCGGCGATGCGGGTGGTCAGCCGCTCGAGATCGTAGACGCCGTCGAGGGATTCGCGGGCTGTGGCGCGCAGGATGGGGTCGAGCACGAAGGCCTCGACCGCGTCGTGGCGGCCGCGGATGGCGGCCGGGTCGGTCAGCGGGTAGAGCAACCACTGCTTGAGCGCGCGCGCACCCATGGGGGTTCGGGTGTGGTCGATGACGTGCAGCAGCGCGCCGCGCCGGTGGCCGTCGGCCAGGGTGCGGAGGAGCTCGAGGTTGCTGACGGTCTCGGGCCCCAGGCGGACGACGCTGTCGAGATCGCGCCGCTCGAGCGGGCGGGTCGGCAGGCGCTTGGCCATGCCGGTGTGCGCGAGGTACGCGTCGATCAGCGCCTCTGCGGCGGTCAAGGGGTCGGCGTCGCGCAGGGGAGGCGCCGCGAATGGGCTGACGACCGCGCCCCGCAACACCGCGCGGAGGCGTTGGGCCAGCGGGGCCGCGGCCGCGTCGACCAACACCTCGCGCGGGTCGATGCGGCCCAGCTCGTCGAGAGCGCGCTCCACGTCGCGCGCCACCGTCCCGCGACGTTCGGCCGTCGACGCGTCCGTCCAGGCGATGCCGACGCTGCGGCCATCTGCTGACACGGACACGGCGGCCAGGAAGTTGTTGCGTGGTCCGTCGAGGCCCGACTCGTCGAGCACCACGCCCGGCGTGATGACTCGGACGACCTCGCGGCGCACGATGCCCTTCGCGGTGCGCGGATCCTCGACCTGCTCGCACACCGCCACGGACCGGCCCGCCTCCAGCAAGCGCGGCACGTACGTCCACAGCGCCTGGTGGGGCACGCCCGCCATCGGGATCGGCTCGTCGTCCTTCTTGTTGCGGCTGGTGAGCGTCAACTCGAGGATGCGCGCGGCCTCCACGGCGTCGTCCATGAAGGTCTCGTAGAAGTCGCCCATGCGAAACAGCACGATCGCGTCAGGGTGCTGGGCCTTCGCCTCCAGGTATTGACGCATCATCGG